>JAAYSR010000191.1 GCA_012518325.1 Bacillota bacterium | reverse complement strand
GAGGCGAAGGCCTGGTGGACTCGCTGGTTTCAGCCAGCGGAGGGCGCCTTCTGGAGTATGAGGTGACAGGTCCCCTTGGCACGCCTGTCCAGGCCAAGATGGGTCTGATGGGCGGCGGACAGACTGCAGTGATCGAAATGGCCCAGGCCTCTGGGTTGATTTTGGTGCCGAGAGACAAGCGCAATCCCCTGGTGACCACCACCTACGGCACCGGTGAACTGATCAGAAAAGCCCTAGATCTTGGCTGCGACCATTTGATCATCGGGATTGGCGGCAGCGCCACCAACGATGGCGGAATGGGAATGGCCCAGGCCCTGGGCTTTCTCTTCTTGGATGAAAACGGGAACCCCCTGGGACAAGGCGGCGGCGAACTGACCCGTCTGGCACGGATAGATGCCGGCGGCAGAGATCCCCGGCTGGATCAGGTAACGGTTGAGGTTGCCTGCGATGTGAACAATCCTTTAACCGGGCCCCAGGGCGCAGCCCATATCTACGGACCTCAGAAGGGCGCTACCCCGGAGATGGTTGCGCTATTGGATCTGGCCCTGGCGAACTACGATCGAATTTTACAGCGGGATCTGGGGCAAAATGTGGGAAACGTTCCTGGTGCTGGTGCCGCCGGTGGCCTAGGCGCCGGACTGATGGCCTTGCTTGGAGGAACGCTTGTTTCCGGTATTGAGCTGGTGCTGGATGTCTTAGGCTTTGACGAAAAGGTTAAGGGAACCGGCCTCGTTTTGACCGGCGAGGGCAAATTTGACGCCCAGTCAGCCTATGGGAAAGTGCCCATGGGTGTTGCCCGCAGGGCCAAACACTTTGGAGTTCCCTGCGTTGTGATTGCGGGAAGCGTTCTGCCCAGCGCAGAAATCTTGCACAGAGAGGGGGTTGCTGCTTACTTTTCAATCTTGAACCGACCGATGCGTCTGGAAGATGCGATGAAAAACGGAGCTGAACTTGTGGAAAACCAAACAGCTGAAGTTGTGCGCTTGTTCAGCGCGGCAAATTAATGAACAAAGGAGTGAATTGTGTGCAAGGACCGGGTTTGCTAATACTGTTGCTCGGAGCAATTGCTTTCATTGTAGTTATGACGGCAAGGGTCAGGCTCCATCCTTTCCTCGTGCTCCTCTTGGCATCCCTGGGAGTAGGATTGCTTGCCGGCCTCCCCGCGGCGCAGGTCGTCAGCGCCATTACCAGCGGTTTCGGCAACACCCTGGCCGGCATCGGGATTGTGATTGCCGCCGGCACCATCATGGGCTTTATTATGGAAAAGAGCGGCGCGGCAATTGTGATGGCCAACACCATCCTGAAGATAGTGGGCGAAACTCGCTCAGCTCTGGCCATGGCCTTTACCGGAGGGGTTGTGTCCATTCCGGTTTTCTGTGACTCAGGTTTCGTTATCCTGTCCCCCCTCAACAGGACTTTAGCCGCGAGATCCAATCAGTCTCTCTCTGTGTTTGCCATTGCGCTGAGCATGGGTCTTTACTCAACCCACGTGTTTGTGCCTCCGACACCGGGGCCAATTGCGGCCGCGGGCACCGTTGGGGCAGACCTGGGCACGGTTATTTTGGTAGGTCTGCTGGTTTCTATCCCCACCATTTTGGCAGGCTACTTCTTTGCCAAGTATTACGCATCGAAGATCCACATTGATCCTGCCCCCAAAGAGGATGCGGAGGACGTCAAGGCAGAGCAGAGGGAGTATCCGTCTGTGCTGCGCTCCTTTGCGCCAATTGTGATACCGGTGATCCTGATTGCCCTCAAATCAGTAGCGGACTATCCTTCCGCCCCCTTCGGCACCGGGTCCTTTAAGGCGTTTATGAGCTTTATCGGCAACCCCAATATTGCCCTGCTGATTGGTGTCTTTTTGTCCTTCCTCACTGTGCCCAAGATTACCAAGGAAGTGCTGGGCGACTGGGTCGGCGTCGGCTTGGCCAGTGCAGGAACAATCATCCTGATCACAGGCGTCGGCGGCTCCCTGGGGCAGGTGATCAGGGAAACCCCCATCGCCGCCTATCTGTCGGAATCTCTCAGTACTTTGCAGGTGGGCATCTTTGTCCCCTTCATCCTGGCTGCGGCGCTGAAGACGGCCCAAGGTTCCTCTACAGTGGCTATTATTACAACCGCGGGAATCATTGCACCACTGATGCCCGCCCTGGGTCTGGCTTCAGGACTGGGTCCGGCTCTGACTGTAATGGCCATCGGTGCAGGTTCCATGACGGTTTCCCATGCCAATGACAGCTACTTCTGGGTTGTGGCCCAGTTCTCTGACATGGAGGTAGGGCAGGCCTACCGCCTGCAGACCCTGTCCTCCCTGGTCACAGGGATCGTGGGGATCATCGTTACGAGCATCCTGTATTTTATCTTTGTGTAAGTCCAAAAGGCAGAAAGCCCCCTCTGCACATCGCAGCAGGGGGCACTTTTAGCTCTGGCGCCTGGGGGGCCTGGGGCCGTAGTACTGGTAATACTGGGTTTCGAGGTTGCCGTTGTACAGCTTGCGGCGCTTGGTGGCTCTGCCGCCGAAGACCTTTTCCAGATGGGGGTAGGAGGTGAGGATGTAAAAGGACCAGGTGTCCAGACGCTTCTTGACCTCCGCCAGCTCCCGGTAGAGCTGATGCACTTCGCTTTTTTCCCCCAGCCGCTCCCCGTAGGGGGGATTGGTCACCAGTTTGCCGTACTTCTTGCTGGTGGTCACATCCTTGACCTCCAGGCGCTGGAAGTGGATGGAATCAGCAACTCCGGCAAGTTCGGCATTGTGCCGGGCGATCTTCAGCGCCCGTTCGTCGATATCGGTGCCGATTAAGTAGTCGGGTTTTTCAGGCTTAATCAGATCCTGGGCTTCCTCCCGCACCCTCTGCCAGAGCTCTGGGGAGATCCAGGGCCACTTTTCCGAGGCAAAGCTCCGCCTCAGCCCGGGGGCAATATTATGGGCCGTCAGGGCTGCTTCAATGGGAATGGTCCCTGAGCCGCAGAAGGGATCCATAAAGGGGATGTCAGGGTAGTAGCGGGCGAGAGTAACCAGGGCGGCCGCGAGGGTTTCCTGGAGGGGGGCCCCTGTGGCCAACGCCCTGTAGCCCCTTTGGTGGAGCCCGGGGCCGGTGGTGTCTATGGTTAAAGTGGCCACATCCTTGAGGAGGGCGACTTCAATTTTCATCAGGGGCCCGTCTTCGGGGAACCATTCCAGCCTATACTCCTGTTTTAAGCTTTCCACCACCGCCTTTTTGACAATGGCCTGACAGTCGGAGACGCTGAAGAGGGTGGACTGGACAGAACGGCCTTCCACAGGAAACTCCGCATTTTTCGGAATAAAGCGTGACCAGGGCAGCGCCTTGGTTTTTTCAAAGAGCTCATCAAAGGTTTCAGCAGTAAATTCGCCGACTTTAACCCGCACCCTGGCTGCGGTCCTCAGCCAGAGATTGGTGCGGCAAATGGCGAGTTCATCTCCGCTGAAAGAGATCTTGCCGTTTTCTACTTTAGTATCTTCATAGCCTAGTTTGCGCAGTTCGTCGGCGACCAGGGACTCCAGGCCGAAGGTGGCGGAAGCAATCAGTTCAAGGGACACATTATCTCAACCTTTCCAGTTCAACTGAGGATATTATACCACGAAGGGGAGGGAAAGATGGACTTTCCGCCTTGACCAGGGGGAAGTGTTGCGTACCAAATTCTCATGCTGGCTATTGAAATCGCACCGGACAAGTCAGATCCATTTGAAAAGTGCAATAATAGGCAGGAAGAAAGGGTTCTAAAGAGAATTCCTCTTAACAAAGGGAGGATGGCCGGATGCGCAGGGTGATCATCCATTATCATCGTGATGACGGCGATTACAGCGGCTGGGGCGTGTGGCTGTGGCCTCAGGGCTTTGGCGGACGCTGGGTCGACTTCACCGACACCGATTATTTCGGCAGGATGGCGGTGTGCCAGGTGCCGAAAAAGCACCGGCGGCTGGGCTTTGTGATCCGGGGCGCCTCCTGGGAGAAGGATGTCGATCAGGACAGGTATATAGAAGACTTTAAGGGAGACACAGCAGAAATCTGGCTGATAGCAGGCGATCCCAGGGTTTACCTTGCTCCCCCGGCCCATTTGCGCAAGCAAATCCGGGCCTTTGACGAACTGGAAGTAACCTTCCACTATTACCGCTATGACGGGGATTACAATGGCTGGAACCTCTGGATCTGGGGGGACAGGGAGCCGGGTAGGGCCCTGGAGTTTGCTAAGAGCGGAGCCTTTGGGCGGATTGCCCAGACAGTGCTTAAGCAGCAGACTGACAGCAGCGATCTTGGCTTTCTCCTGCGGAAAAGCGTTTCGGACAACAGCTGGGCCCAAAAGGAAGGCGGCGACCGCTTTATCCCCCTCTACTGGGCCGACGATCAGGGAAGGCTCTCTGTCTGGCTGCTGCAGGATGACCCCAGGATCTACCGCCAGGCCGAGGATGCGGACCGCACACCCCGCCTGGT
>JAAYSR010000190.1 GCA_012518325.1 Bacillota bacterium | reverse complement strand
TGACAGCGCACAGTAACTGCTTCCGCGGTTTCCCGTGCTAAAGAGCTGACCTCCTTGGCAATGCGAAAGGCCAGGGCAGCGTCGGAGATCACCCTTCCCCTGCCCTTGCAGTGGGGACAGTCCACTTCCATCATATGGGAAAGCAGCCGGTCGGTCCTCTTGCGGGTGAGCTCAACCAGACCCAGCCGAGTAAATCCCAGGAGGTTGGTCCGGGTCTTATCCGCCCGCAGGCTGTCAGCGAGCTGTTCCAGCACAGCTTCCCGATTGTTTGGATCAGTCATATCAATAAAATCTATGATCACAATGCCGCCATAATTGCGCAAACGCAGCTGATGCGCGATTTCAGCAGCTGCCTGCAGGTTGGTCTTCAGCACAGTATCCTGCAGGTTCTTGCTGCCGACATACTTGCCCGTATTGACATCAATGCTCAAAAGAGCTTCTGTCTGGTTAAACACCAGGTAACCCCCGCAGTCAAGCCAAACCCGGTTTTGGCCCGCCCTTTCCAGTTCTTTGTCCAGGCCCAGGCAGGTAAAAAGATCAACTTTCCCCTCGTACAGATCCACTTTGGCCTCCGCCACTCCCAGGTCGGCAAGCTCCTTTTGCACACGCCTCTGCATCTTAGGGCAGTCCACCACTACACTGGTTTCGTCTGTGACATACATGTCCCGCAGTATACGATGGACAAGGTCGTAGTCCTGATAGAGGAGCCTGGTTGATGACTTGCTGCGGAATTTATCCATAATCTTGTCCCAGTCATGCAGTAAGTCCGACAAATCGTCCTGGAGCTCTGCCTTAGTTCTTCCTTCAGCTACAGTGCGTACAATCAGTCCGCAGCCGGGAGGGCGGATTTCCTCGGCAATTTCCTTAAGCCTGAGCCTTTCCTCGCTGTCTCCGATCTTCCGGGAAACACCAGTGTGGTCCTGTGCAGGCATCAGAACCAGGTAGCGTCCTGGAAGGGAAATCTTGGCTGTAACCCGCGGCCCCTTTGTGCCTGCTGCCTCCTTGGAAACCTGCACCATGACGGTGTCGCCTTTTTTCACATCCCCGACGGCATCTGCCAAGAACAAAAAGGCATTTTTCGGCATGCCTATGTCAACGAAGGCGGCACCCATGCCGGGCAAAACGTTTTCCACCAGGCCTTTGTACACATTGCCGCCGAGGCGTTCATCGCAGTCACGCTCCAGGTAATACTCTGCTAAACGTCGGCCCTCTACGATGCCCACCTGCACCTGGTTAAGCAAAGTAGAAATCACAATTTTCCTTTTCATTGCTTATCCTCGATTCCCTAAAGGTGGGAAGTAGCTGTTCCCAACTTTTTTGAATTGGCCTGTTCTGGTGACTGTCGCCTCCAGATGGGAAAAACCAAGCAGTTCACCCAACTCTTCCATGCGAAGGTTGCTCTCTGTCCCCAGGCCGCAGCGGCAGCTAAACACTGTCCCCCCCTGATAGCTTTCGACTTGGAAGATGTCGTAGACAAATGGGCGAATGTCAACTTCCCGGCTTCCTTTTTTAGTTTCCCGGTTTACCACAAAGCTATCCACCGCCTGGAGCTGCCTCCAGCGCTCCTCCACCTGTTCCGGGCTGGTGCCGGGAAGGCTGATCCGCCACGAAGCTGCATTGATCCAGCTCTGGAGCGACTCCGTCTTTTCCGGCAGCCTGGCCGCATAAACTATCTGCAAGCCCGGCGGCAGGTGTTCATTGTATCGCTGGACGAATTCTTCCGGTCCAAGTTCAGCGGCAAAGGTAAAATCAGCATACTCAGCCTCGCTTAATACGCCTACAGGCAAAGGAAAACTGAAGCTCATCAGGGGCCTGGCCGTAAAGCCCTGGGAAAACGCGATGGGCAGGCCGGCCCTGCGGCCCGCCCTTTCCATCGTCCGCAGCAAATCAAGATGCGAGAGATATCTGACCTCTTCACCTTTGGTGAACTGAAAACGAATCACATTATTCACTCCGCTCCCCCCTTACCAGGGAGTTGGCTGTCCGTAACCCTGGACAGACTCCACAGCGGCTGCAGACATCCCAGCGGCAATCAGGCGTGGTGGTTCCCTCTTGGGCCAGCTCCCACTCCCGGCGCAAAAAGTCTGCATCGATACCTGGGCTCAGGTGTGACCAGGGCAAGGGTTCGAACAGATCCCTTTCTCGATTGGCGTAGAACTTGGGATCGATGCCTAGGTCGCTGAAAGCCTCCATCCACAGGTCAAAACGGAAGCGATCCGTCCAGCTGTCAAACTGGCATCCCAAGTCAGCTGCCCGTTCTATGACCGGAGCGAGACGCCGGTCTCCCCTGGCGAACACCGCCTCCAGGAAACTCTCTTCGACCCTTGGATAACTGAAATGAATGCCGGGGTGGCGCAAACGTTCCTTCAGATAATTCTGCTTGGCGCGAAGTGTCTCCATGGTATCCTGCGCCATCCACTGGAAAGGGGTGTGGGGCTTGGGCACGAACGATGCCACACTGATTGAAACCTCAGGCCTTCTGTGCGAAGTGCGAAACTCCCTGCCCCAGGCCAGTACTTTATGGGCCAAATCCACGATGCCTTGCAGATCTTCCTCAGTTTCGGTGGGCAGGCCGATCATAAAGTAGAGCTTAATGCGGGACCAGCCCGCGGAGAAAGCCCCCTGCACCGCGTCCATCAGATCTTGATCTGAAACATTTTTGTTGATCACATCCCGCAGCCTTTGCGTTCCTGCCTCAGGGGCAAAGGTAAGGCCAGTTTTGCGGGCTTTTTGAATGTCCTGGGCAAGCTCCACACCAAAGGAATCCAGCCGCAGTGACGGCAGGGATACGGAGATGCCGCAAGGCTGGTACTGTTCAATCAGCTCCCTCACCAAAGGGCCGATCCGTCCATAGTCCCCACTGGACAATGAGGACAGCGAAATCACTTCATAGCCCGTGCTTTCCACCAGGCGGGCGATCTGCTCTTTGAGAACCTCGGGTTCACGCTCCCGGACAGGACGATAGATTATGCCTGCCTGGCAAAACCTGCAGCCTCTGGTGCAGCCGCGCATAATCTCGGCCATCACCCGATCATGGACTACTTCCACATAGGGGACAACAAACTCTTCGGGATAGGGCAGGCTGTTAAAATCTCTGATCACCCGTTTTGTTATCTCCCGCGGAATGTCCGGACGCAGCGGCTCCAGGCTGAGAAAGCGTCCGTCCTGGTCATAGACTGGCTTGTAGAACTTGGGCACATAGATACCCTCAACCTGTGCAAGCTGCTCCAAGAGGTCGTCCCTGGAGGCGCCTTCCGCCTTGCCTTGCTTGACTAGATCAATAATTTCATGGATAATCTCTTCACCTTCGCCTAGTACGACAAAATCCAGAAAATCAGCCAAGGGCTCTACATTAAAAGCGGATGGACCGCCGGCCATGATTAGCGGCTGCATTCCACTCCGCTCACGGCTCCGACGGGGAATTCTCGCCAAGTCAAGCATCTTCAGGATATTGGTGTAGCTTAGCTCATGCTGCAAAGTGAAACCGACCAAGTCAAAGGATGTCAGCTCTTGACCGGACTCCAAGGCCGTCAGGGGGATTTCCTGCTCCTCCATCAGCGCCTGCATGTCAGTCCAAGGCGCGTAAACCCGCTCTGCAAGTGCATCCTTTCTGCCATTGATCACTGCATAGAGAATTTTATAGCCTAGATGGGCCATGCCCACATCATAGATATCCGGAAAAGCTAAAGCAATCTTCACGTCTATTTCAGCCCAGTTCTTGTGCTGAGCGTTTACTTCCTGATTGGTGTAACGGGCTGGTTTCGCAACCAGCGGCAGAAGCGGCAAGAGACGCTTGTCCATTAGACCACTCCCTTCATCAACAGTATTATATCTTGTGTACCTGAACTGCCCCCAGTTTATGTGCTAAACCATGTTCGAAAAGGGCGGCAATTAATTCAATTTCCCCAACAAATCCGATCACTCGGCCTTCCAGATCCAACACCCAAACCAAATGGTAGCAAGGCGGCTGAAACTGTTGGAACACCTCACCCAGTGAAGTCTCTAAGGTAGCCACCAGTTCTCTGGCCACAAGGACCCTCTTCAGGCGCAGCTCCTGCTTCTTAGCGGTCAGATAGCGCATAAAGACGTAGCTGGCATTTTTTTGCTCCTGCCTGGCTGCCAGAAACAGCATTGCCCCGGCAGAGACATACAGCAGGCCCTGGAGCGTGCCCAAATAGATAATGTATCCTCCCCAGGCTGCCAAAAGCACACTGAGGACCTGCCCCAGTACACATGCCGCCCGTGTCGCTTCTCTGTAACCGCGGCGTTTTGCCAAGAAGCTCCGCAGTACCCTGCCGCCATCCAGGGGCAGGGCTGGAATTAGGTTGAAGAGTGCCATCCCGATGTTGGCTTGGACGAAAAACTCAAACCATGCTTGCTCAAACTCGAAATACGGCAGGAGAGCATAGGCGAAAAAGATGAGCAATCCGTTACTGAGGGGCCCCACCGCCGCAACCGCCCATTCGATCTCTGGATTCAGCTGCAGCATTGCATCCATCCTGGTCACGCCGCCGAAGGGCAAGAGCTCAACATCGGTAATCTGGAGGCGGTACGCCTTGGCTGTCAGAATGTGGAAGGCCTCGTGCCACATGACAATGGCAAAAAGCATCAGAGCCTGCCACAGCCTGCCATAGGCAAAGGCCGCCGCCAGCAGCAGAATGAAAAAGGGATTCACTTTTATGGGAATCCCAAAACAGCTGCCTAACCTCATTGCTACCAACCAAAGGTTGCTTCAGACCATCCTTCGAGGAGAGAGCCAAAATCAAGGACGTCCCACCTCTCAGTGAATCCCGCCATGTTCAGAATCGGCCGCACAGAAAAATTGGTAGAAACGACAAATGAAACGTATTCAGTCACTGGTTGGGCAAATTCTAGATTCGTCTGCACTAAGACTGCAATCACCAAAAAAACAGTCAAAGCAAAGAGAGAATTTCGAAGCAGAGTCTTTCCCACCATGACGCACCTCCTTCGCCTATTTACAGTATATTACCGAAGGAGTCCAATCATGATTACTTGCGCCTGGCAGTCTAGAGATTGCGTTTTACGCTTTTCACAGGGATATTGGCAATCAATGCGACAGAATCGTCGCCTTCATCAAAACTGACCTCAAGACCGTCTTCATCGATCTCCAGGTATTTGGAAATCACTTCAATTAATTCTTCCTCCAGCGCCTCTACGAGCCCGGGAGAGAGGCTGGCACGATCATGAACTAAAACCAGACGAAGTCGCTCTTTAGCCTTGTTCTTGCTTCCTTCTGAGCCGCCAAACAGTCTCGTAATAAACTCGAACATGCCTATCCCTCCTTTACTGGGCCTCGCCGCTGAGGATTCTCTTGAACCAGTGCATCACCTTCCGCTGCTGCAGATCCATAAACGGAACTTCTTCCCCTAGCAGGCGACGCACGATATTGCGAAAGGCTTGGCCGGGACGGGACTTCTTGTCTGTAACCACTGTTTCACCCCGGTTGGTGGAGACAATGATGTCCTGATCATCGGGAACGACACCCAGGATGGAAATCGCGAGAATGTCGTCAATGTCGTTGATGTCCATCATATCGCCTTTGCGTACCATGTCGGGCCGGACGCGGTTGATGATCAGCTGCGGATCGTAGAGCTCAGCAGCTTCCAACAGACCGATAATGCGGTCTGCATCACGTACAGCCGATATCTCAGGAGTGGTCACAACGATAGCTTGATCGGCGCCGGCGATGGCGTTTTTGAACCCGTGCTCAATGCCGGCTGGACTGTCCAGGAGTACAAAATCGTAGTCCCTCCTCAGCCGCTCCATAAGCTCGCTCATCTGCTCGGGATTGACCGCATCCTTCTCACGGGTTTGGGCAGCGGGAAGCAGTACGAGATTCTCGCCAAAGTTCTTGTCCTTGATCAACGCTTGACGCAGTCTGCATTTTCCCTCCACTACATCCAGCAGATCATAGACGATGCGGTTTTCCAAACCCAGGACAACATCGAGATTCCTTAGCCCAATATCGGTGTCTACCAAACAAACCTTTTGTCCCGAAGCGGCCAAACCAGCCCCTAGATTGGCTGTAGTAGTGGTTTTGCCAACTCCGCCTTTACCGCTTGTGATAACAATGACTTTTCCCAAAACTAGCTCCTCCCTCAACCGTTAGTGGTTGTAAACTGAAAGCTGTATACTGTTTTCCACAACCCTGGCGATTTCCGGACCTGAAGGTTGGGGAAGTTTTTCATCGGGTGCCCTGGAAATGACGTGGGCTATGCGCAGTTGGGTTGGTTCGAGGCGGAAGGCAAATACTGTAGCATCAATTTTCCCCTCAGCTCCAGCATGAGCTACACCCCTTAATGCACCAAGTACCAGGATATCTCCTGTGCATATCACCTCGGCGCCGGCGTTCACATCGCCCATGACAACCACGTTGCCATCGTAATGCAGGCGCTGCCCCGAACGGATTGTACGCCGAACCAAGAGGGTATTGTCTTCCCTAACCTCTGGACTTTCCTGCTCGGCAGGTTCTGCCTGAGGCCGCGGCATGGGACGGGTCAGGGGTTCGCGGTTAAGCCGCATCCCGTACTCTCCAATCAGCCTCTCTATGTCATCCATCTGACTGTCTGTAACTGTCCCCTTCTCCAGATAGATTTTGGCTGAACTTCCCCTGAAAAAACTCTGGGATGCCTGCAGCTGTCTATCTAAAGAACTCAGTACTTCTGAGAACTGATCTGCCTCACTGATGGTTATCACAAGTCCCTCGCGGGTACCTTTAATCCTGCACAATTCTGTGTTCATGCACCGCCAACTCCTTACCTAACCATCTTTTACTTCTGCAAAACCTTTGAGACTCCTGCATCATCTTTATTCTGAAGGAGCTGTGAGTCCAAAGTAGGCGTCAAGAATCTTTCTGGCAATCGGAGCGGCAGCAGAAGAACCTCCGCCCCCTTGCTCCACTACCACTGCAACCAATATTTCGGGATCCTCCAGAGGGGCATAGCCTACATAAAGGCCGTTGGATATCTTGCCCGGCACTTCCCAGGTCCCTGTTTTCCCTGCCATGGAGTATGGAAAGCCTTCCATCACTCTCCTGGCGGTGCCCCTAGGATGCACAATCGGGGCTGCCATTACTTCCCGCAAGGCGTCCCAAGTGGTCTGGGATGCCTCGACCTTATAAGCAACTTCCGGCTGAACCCGAAAAACCACCGTGCCGTCGGGGGCCACAATCTCTTTAACAATCTGCGGGGTATAGATAATGCCTTGGTTGGCAATGGCGGCATAGGCCTGAGCCAACTGGATCAGCGTCATCTGGTGAAATCCCTGTCCGATGGAAATCTGCTCAGTGTCAGAGGGGTACCAGTTCTGCTCTGAAACCGCACGATCGGCAAAGTTCTGCTTCTTCCACTCTCGGCTGGGCACCAAACCGCTGGCTTCACCTGGATAGAGGTTGAGGCCGGTAGGCGCTCCAAAGCCAAGGGCTCTCATCCACTCAGAGAGACGGTCAATACCGACCTTCGCTCCGTTATCTGCAAAGTAGTGATTACTGGACATACCCAGGGCGCCATGCATGTCGATCATGCCAAAGGGGGCCAGTCCGCTGTTGATAACCCAGTCTTTCACCCCGTATTGGCTGGTGCCGGTGGCATTGAACCGTTCATTGGCCGCCATAACCCCTTCCTCTAAGATGGCCAGGGCAGTAATGGGCTTGAACGTGGACCCGGGACCGAAGAGTGCCTGGGTGACACGGTTGAAAAACGGCCGCTTTTGATCCCTGCTCAGTTCGGTGTAATATGAGTTGCGCAGTGACTGGTCGATTAGGTTTTCAGGGTTAAAGCCCGGCATGCTGGCCATAACCAGAATCTCACCGGTCTGAGGATTCAGCGCTAAAATAGCTCCTGTCTGGGTCCCCGGACTGTCCTCCAGCGTGAGAATATGTTCATAAAAAGCAGCCTCTGCCACCGCCTGCAGTTCAGAATCAATGGTCAGAACGATATTGTGTCCCGGAACAGGTTCTACCACATTAACGGTTCGAATGGGTCTGTTGAGGGCGTTCACCTCTACAGTCAACGCACCGATTTCGCCCCGCAGCAGTTCTTCATAGGTGTGTTCAATGCCGCTCTTTCCTACCAAGTCGCTGCCGCGGTATGTAGGGCCGTAACGCTGCAGTTCGGAGGCGTTAATAATCCCCATGTAGCCCACAACGTGGGAGGCGAGCTCCCCGTAGAGATACTCCCGCACCGGCTCCTCTTCAATAAAGATCCCTTGCAGGTTAATGCGGTTTTCTTCGATGGCAATCACCGTTTCGGGATCCACATCCTGTTTAATGCGGACCGGCTCATAGGGAAACCCCCTGCCCTTTTCCAGGGCCTCTTCCAGCTCTTCCCTGGTCAGGTCCAGCAGCTCACAAAGCAGTTCGAGACTGGTTTCGTTACTCTGCCCCAGGCCTCCAGGGACAACAGATACCGTAAAGGCAGGCTTGCTGCGCACCAATACCTCCCCCTTGCGATCATGGATTTCACCCCGGGGGGGAATCAGACGCAACTGGCGCATGCGGTTGCCGTCAGCCAGCCGGGCATAGTGATCGCCCCTGGCCAGCTGCAAATACCACAGCCTGCCGACTAATACCACTGTACACAGCAACACAATAGCAAAAAGAACGAAAAGACGTTTTTCCGTACCCTTCTCCTCCATTACGTCACCCCGTTCTTTTCAACAACTCATGTAAGTAAATCAGGCGCCTGTTAACGGCAGCCAGAGGACGGTACAGGAACATCCCCACCAATCCGTTAACCAGACCTGTGCCGAGTACCGCCGACCAAGTGGGCCAGGACCAGGCTCCAGAAAAGCCAAAAGAAGCAGCGCCAAACAAGTACAGGACTTGTCCAAGGACTGTTCCCAGAAAGATCGCAAAGAAACGAACTAAAAAGTTTTCTTTATACAGCCGCTGCGTCACAAAGGACATCAGGACAGCCATCAGCAGATATGTTCCGGCATATAAACCGATAAACCTGCCCACCAGCAAGTCCTGGAGCAAGCCTCCGGCGAAGGCAAAGCCCTTGGCTCCTCTCAGTTCTTCAAACATGGCGAAGATCAGGGTCAACAGAAGCACAAATTCCGGCTGCGCTCCAACAAAGGCCAGTTTGGGCAGGGTTGTCTGCAGTGCCAATGCCAGGATGATGATTAATCCGTAGCCCGCATACTTCATGTCAACTCTCCTCCTGGGGCATGACAATCAGGACATACTCCAGCCGGGTGAAGTCAACAAAGGGCTCGACAATGGCGGCAAAAGATAGATCATACTGGCGCGGCTCCACCGCAACCACTTCGCCAATGGGCAGGTTTTTCGGATAGATCCTGCTCAGACCGGAGGTGACGATGACATCCCCCACCTCCACAACGGTGTCTCTGCTCAAGGGTTTGGCCAGCAGAGTCCTTTGACCCATCTGCCCGCCCTCAACCAACACCAAATCTCCTGTGGACTGGACAAGGCCGCCGGTGGCACTCTGGGCGTCTACTATAAGCAGCACTGTACTGGTATGCCGCGAGCTGTTTATTATTGTGCCCACAACACCGGCCTGGGTCACTACTGCCATCCCGCTGGTAACGCCGTGTGCCTGTCCCTTGTTGACAATGATGGTGCTCTCCCAATTGCTTGGCGAACGACCTATCACTTCTGCTACGAGGAGGTCATGATTTCCTTCCTCGCGAAAGTCCAGGGCTTCTCGGAGCCACTCATTCTCCCGGCGATAGTTGCGCAGCCTGAGCACTTCTTCCTCAAGCTGTGCTACCCGGGCTTCCAGCTCATCATTGCGGGCCTTCAATCCACGCCAGCGGTTGATCTCGGCAAACTGGTTCTGGAAAAATCCGGCAATCCTGCTAAAGAGCCATTGAAAGGGCGACAGAACATCGCGCCACAAGCCTTCCAGCCTGCTAATGTCGGGACGTGGTACGGATGTGTTATGGATGGTACCTACCAATATGAGAACTAAGACAATGATCAATGGAATTTTCCAGCGCAGCAGGCGATCCAGCACTATTCTTCACCACCCCATCCTTGGCTCGACTGTATCTAGTAGCGTCTTGGTCCCAGCATAATTCGCTGCAGCAGGTCAAAATGGCGGAGGGCCTCCCCGGTTCCTTCTACAACAGCCGTCAGCGGGCGCTCAGCTATGTGCACCGGCATTCCGGTTTCCCTCATCAGAAGTTCATCCAGGCCGTTCAGCAATGATCCCCCGCCGGCCATCATGATTCCCCGGTCCATAATATCCGCGGCCAACTCCGGCGGGGTGTGCTCCAGGGTCACTTTGACGGCATCAACTATCGCCTGAATCGGTTCAACCAATGCCTGATGAATCTCGGTGGAAGAGACGGTTACCGTCTTGGGCAGGCCGCTGACCAGATCTCTGCCCCTGATCTCCATGTTCAGCTCTTCCTTGCCGTCGATATGGGCATAGCCGATTTCCGACTTGATTGTCTCAGCTGTCCTTTCACCAATGAGGAGATTGTAGGCTCTGCGGATATAGTGAATGATGGAATCATCCATTTCATCTCCGGCTACACGAATGGAGCGCTGCGACACAATGCCTCCAAGGGAAATTACCGCGACTTCAGTGGTCCCTCCCCCGATGTCCACAATCATAGTGCCGGTTGGTTCCTGGACAGGCAGCCCGGCCCCGATTGCTGCTGCCATCGGCTCTTCAATAACCCGGGCATCCTTAGCCCCCGCAGAGAGGGCAGCGTCAATGACCGCGCGCTTCTCCACTTCAGTGACTCCAGAAGGCACGGAAATAATCACACGGGGCCTTCTCAGCCGGGAGCGGCGGGTCGCTTTGTTCAGGAAATCCCGGAGCAGGCGTTCGGTGACTTCAAAATCAGCAATAACCCCGTCCTTGAGGGGACGAATTGCTACAATGTTTCCAGGGGTTCGGCCCACCATCTCCTTGGCCTTGTTACCTACTGCAAAAATCTCATTCGTATCTCTGTCAATAGCCACCACTGAGGGTTCGTTAATGACGATCCCGCGTCCTTCTACCAAGACGAGTGTATTGGCAGTGCCAAGATCAATCCCTATATTTTTACCAAAACGCCTGAACATAAAGTTTCCCCTTCCTTTTTCTATAGCAGTCCTTGTTCGCGAAAGCTCAGATAATTGTTATTCCCGACAATAATGTGATCCAGCACTTCAATGCCTAGCATTTCTCCTACATCACGCAGCCGCTCGGTTGTTGTAATGTCATCCCTGCTGGGAGTCAGATCGCCGCTGGGATGGTTGTGCACTAGAATAACCGCGGCACTGCTCCTTTTTATTGCTTCTTTAAACATCTCCCGGGGGTGTACCAGTGAGGCGTGCAAATGCCCGATTGAGACAACCTTTTTGGCAATTACACGGTGCTTGGTGTTCAGCATGATAATCATGAAGTGTTCCTTGTCTGCATGGCTCAGCTCGCCCAGGACCAGCTGGGCGGCATCTTGAGGATTGCTGATGATGCCTTCGAATTCCATGCGGGACTCGCCCAGACGCTTGGCCAGTTCAAAGGCGGCAAGAATATCCGCGGCTTTGGCAGGTCCGATGCCTTTGACGGAAAGCAGCTCTTCATAGCTTGTCTGGGCCAGTTCCGGCAGTGAGCCAAACCGGGATAACAGCCTATCAGCCAACATGAGGGCAGATTCATTTCGATTTCCGGTTCGCAGCAGAATAGCCAGAAGCTCCCTGTTGGCCAGGCGCTCAGCTCCGTGACGGATCAATCGTTCTCTAGGACGTTCTTCTTTAGGTACGTCTTTCATTCTAATTGCTGTTGTCAAATTCTGCTCCTTTCCCATCCCTGGGCGGGCAAAGGAAGCCTATCTTGAGGGAAACACCTCTATGCCGAAGGATCTCAAATGCTGGGCCAGACTCGGCATGGGCAACCCTACTACATTATAATAACAACCTTTTATGCTTTCCACAAGTAGTCCGCCATACCCCTGAATGCCGTATCCGCCGGCCTTATCGTAGGGTTCGCCGGTGGCTATGTAGGCTTGGATCTCATCATCATCCAGCTCACGAAACTTCACTTTAGTTGTTTCGCTGAAACTGCGCTCTACCTGTCCGTTCACACAGAGCACAACCCAGGTGGTTACCTTATGTTCGCGGCCGCTCAAAAAGCGCAGCATGTCACAGGCTTCATCAGCACTTTCCGGTTTACCTAAAATGTGACCGTCAAGGGTCACAATGGTATCGGCGCCAAGCACCAGGCAGTCCCGGTTTGCCAAACTGACCGGCACAGCCTTGCCGGAAGCATTGGAACAGGCAACACTGTCGGGGTCACCCTGATCTCTTTCCGTGTGGGGCAGTACCTGCACTGAAAAGGCGAGGCCGAACTGTTCGAGCAGCGCCTTGCGCCGAGGTGACTGAGATGCCAGAATTAGATTCATAGAAATTGATTCCACCTTACTGTCGCTATGTAAGATATTCACCCTAGCCTGCCAATTCCCTTCTCAAAAAAGAGAGTCCCCATGGACTCTCTGCCTTAACGTTCCCAGTGGGGCAGCGTGGTACTGCCAAGCTCTTTCCCCACTTCCAACAGATATTTATCTCGCCAGATCCTGTTTTTGTTAATCTCCCAGCCATCAAGATGCCTGTAATGTGCATGGGCAAAATCCCACGGCCGCGGCAGCTGGTTTTCAAGGTCGAACTTGCGGCGCTTTAGATCGTGGTTCACCTTTCCCCTCCAATCCGGGTCAGTAAGCCTCTTTCAAATCTATTCCCCGGTAGTAGTATTGGAGGATTTCCGCATAATCATACCCTTTCAGCGCCATTTCCTGAGCCCCGTACTGGCTCATTCCCACTCCGTGCCCATAGCCCCAAACAGAAAAGACCATCTCATTGCCGATAATCTCTGCAGTAAACCAGGTGGAGCGCAGAGACAGGCGCTGCCTGATTTCCCGCCCGCTAAACCACTTCTCGTCGACCTCCACCGTCTTTACCCTCCCTGAGGGATAGCGCTCCACTACCTTGAAGTTCTTCACATTGGACACTTCCAGCAGTTGAGCTAGATTGCTCAGCTGAATGGTGGCAGTGGAGTAGTAATGGGGCGAGTTTACGCTGAAGGGGTCCTCAACCGACCGCAAGTAGGGCAGAGCCTGGCTCCAATAATGTTCGGAGTTTTCGGTACGTCCGCCGCT
>JAAYSR010000027.1 GCA_012518325.1 Bacillota bacterium | reverse complement strand
GGGCAGACAGGACCCTGGCTAAGTCCTTGGATGTTGAGATCGGGAGTGTGGAACTTCAGAAGCTCTTTATCGGGCTGACAAACTAAGGAGGGGGACTGGCGGTGAACCGAGTTCTTTCGTTGGCGAAATATCAGCTTTCGGATAATAAAATAGCTGTAGTGGTTTATTATACAGTGCTTGCTGCAATCGCACTGCTGTTGATCTCCATAAGCGGAAGCGGCAGTGAAGTGTCGGGTCTCAGCTCTTCCAGCATCATCTTCATCTTTGTGGTTGGTCTGAACTGCTTCAAGCAGAGCTTCCTGTTTTCCCAAGCGAACAACCTCTCCCGCCGCACGTTTTACCTGGCTGCCGTCCTGTCACTCGTAGGTCTGGCGGTAATTATGAGCGCCTGTAATTTTGTCCTCGACAGTATCCTGGGCCGTCTGGCTTCCTACACAGGACTCTTTGAGGAAATGTATCAGGCCGGTGCCGCGGCAGAGATTCTTTGGACAGCTGCGCTTCTCACATTCTTCGCCAGTGTTGGCTGGCTGGTTACAATGCTTTATTACCGGAGCCACATAGTGGCTGTACTTACCTTAACCTTAGCATCCGTTCTTGTTTCGGCAGTGAACTGGCTGTAAATGTATAGAATGCCTGTCAAAGTAAACTAGGGGGAAGGTATGATCAATGGATAAAATGATCGAGGTTCACGGTTTGGTGAAGTCTTACGGCACCGTAGAGGCGGTGCGGGGGATTGACTTTTATGTGGAGAAGGGCAAGCTTTTTGCCTTCCTGGGGCCTAACGGCGCAGGCAAGTCAACGACCATTGACATCCTCAGCACCGCACTTAGGGCGGATCGGGGAACAGCAACAATTAATGGATACATGTTGGGTAAGGAAGACAGCAGGATACGCTCCTCCATTGGTGTTGTGTTTCAAAGCAATTTCCTCGATGATTTCTTGACAGTGAGGGAAAATCTTCTCACCAGGGGAAGCCTCTACGGCCTAGAGGGCAGGGCGCTTCGGGATGCGGTAGAGCAGGCCGCTTCAGAAGCGGAGGTCACAGACTTTCTTGATCGTCCCTACGGCAAGCTCTCCGGCGGCCAGAGAAGGCGTGCAGACATAGCCCGGGCCCTGGTCAACCGGCCGCAAATCCTCTTTTTGGATGAACCCACAACCGGTCTTGATGCCCAGACCCGCCGCAATGTCTGGGACCGCATTCATGAGCTTCAGCGGGAAAAGGGGATGACGGTCTTCCTCACCACCCATTACATGGAAGAGGCCGCCGGCGCAGACTATGTCATTGTCATTGACCATGGCAAAATTGCAGCCAAGGGCACTCCCGCTCAGTTAAAGCAAGAATACGCCAATGATCAGCTGCGGCTCTGGGCGGACGACCTGGAACCGGTGCGCAGCCTGATTGAGGAAATGGCATTGCACTATGAACAGCATGCGGATGTGATCACGATTTCGGTTCCCTCTACTCTGGAAGCGCTGCCCATCGTCGAGAGGGTACGGGATCATATCTCAGGCTTTGAGGTCCTGCAGGGTACCATGGATGATGCCTTTCTTGGCATCACAGGGAGGGAAATACGGTCATGATCACATTTGCCAAGAGAAACTTGAAGCTTTTTTTCCGGGACAGAGCGTCGGTGTTCTTTTCCCTGCTGGCAGTTTTTATCATCATCGGGCTCTACGTTTTGTTCTTGGGGGATATGGTTATGATGGACCTAGAGGGCATTCCAGGCGCAAGGTTCCTCATGGACAGCTGGATAATGGCGGGACTGATGGCGGTTACCTCAGTAACCACAACCATGGGGGCTTTGGGCATTG
>JAAYSR010000189.1 GCA_012518325.1 Bacillota bacterium | reverse complement strand
TCCAGCTGGGCACAGTTGGCCCCAGCTCCACCCACAGCATGGCCGGGGGCTTGAGCCTGCGCCTCAGATACTTAATCAGCTTGAGATAACGCCTGCCGTCCAGGGGCGCAACTGCCTTCCAGGGAAGGTAAAGGCCTAGACAGCTCTTGCCGTCCAGAGAATCCAGGAAATGCAGAGCGGTCTGCTTCCGCTTCCCCGGCGTGCGCAGCTGGGTGTGAACTTCAACCAGATCGTTATTGCCCTCACTTTTCGGCCTGATGACATAGGGCCCCGGCAAGGAAGACGCAGGGCGGCCCGGGCAGACAAATCCGGTGAGGGGCAGCCTGCCCTGGGGGGTGTTGGCACACATAGCCCAGATCTCCCTGTCAAAAAACACCAGCCTCTGGCCGGGATAGATGTTCTGCTTGGGGGAATGACAGCCGAAGGCTTCCGGCCCTACCTGGTAGAGCTCCGCGATGCCTTGGAGGGTTTCTTTAGGCTCCACCACATGCACCCTTCTGCGGATGGGCGGATTTGCTTTCAGGGCCAAAGCAAAAAATCGCTTTCCGGCAATTCCGTCGGCCACAAGCCCGTGGTCACGCTGCCACCTTCGCACCGCATCCTTGGTCAGATAGCCGAAGTCCTTTTCGGAGCCGAGATCATAACCCTGGCGGCGCAAGAATGCATGCAGCTGATCCACATCCGGTCCTTTATGCCCAAAGCGGAGCGTGCGGGATCCGAGTTTCCTGCCTGGTAAGAGGGCCATGGCTATCGCCTCCTTCACACATTCTTATGCCGACCCCCTGGGTTTAAGGACAAAAAAAAGCACCTTGCGGTGCTTAGTTAAAGCTTTGTCCAGGCTAGTGAAAAGCTTGTCCAACTTTACAGCTCTTTACATTGAGATACTTACGTATTTCGGTATTAATTAATAGCAGGCAGTTCCCCAATCAGACAATCGTCAACCATAACTTCCACTGTCTTGGTGAGCACATCAGCGTAGGTATAAGACAGGCGTTCAAGAGAGTGGGACGCATCCAGCTTCACCACAAAGAGTTTTGGGTATGTGCTCTCGATGACGCCTTCGGCTTCAATAATCTTCTTGCGGCCGCGATTTGCTCGCAGTTTGACTCGCTTGCCAACACTTGCCTCCAAGTCCAGCTTGATCTGCTGGAGGCTGTTTACTCCTACCGCCATTTTGTCACCGCCTCTGTACCTTTTTGTCGAATTTATTCTACCATGGAAGAGGCTGTTTGTCAATTAAAAGAACATTTTATCAATGGACCAGGCGGATGTCAAGGAATAAAATGCGGTTTTCGCATTTTTTTATTTCCTATTTCGTACGGAGTTGAAATTGCCGGTTTGAACCTGTGGGCACACTCATTTAGTGTATCGGTCTGCAACGGTGGAGGCGCCATAGGAATCGGGCTTAATCTTGCACGTGTAGCCGGATCCGTTGACCATGCCCACCACTTCTTTGACCAGGGTCTTGGTGGCTCCATTGCTGCCTACATCCAAATGGATCTCCAGATTCAGCTCCTGGCCGTGGCTGGCCAGCTTATCGGTTAAAAGGGAGGCCACGTTCAGGCTCAGGGAAGCTTCATAGAAGATTCTCTGCCGCAGCGAACGGGCATGGCTGTCGTAGCTGCGGGTATAGAAGAGCCTTCCTCCCTTCCCCTGACGGTGGACAATCAGGGCAGTGACAAAGCAGGTTTCTTCCCGAAGCTGAGAATCAGTGCCTACAATCAGGCGATAGTTGTCCTCGGGATTTTCCGATGCATAGGCGATAATTTCTTCGAACACCTGGTCAAAAGTCATGCGCCCTTTCGTAGGACTGATAAACTCCACTCTGCTCACACTCCCTTCAAAAGTTCCTTAGTCAGCCTGCTAAAGTCTTCCAGGGACAGCTTTTCCGCCCTTTGGGCAGAATCAATCTCTGCCTGCAGAAAGGCCTGATCCAGCTGCTCCGGGGTGATCCCCCAGTCATCTGCCAGAGGTTTTAAGGCATTGCGCACCGTTTTGCGCCGCTGGCCAAAGCCTGCCCGGATAACTGCAAAAAGTTCTTCCCTAGGGGCGTCCACCTCAGGGGCACGGGGGAGAAGCTCTACCACCGCCGAATCTACAGCAGGGGCCGGAATAAACACTGTCCTCGGCACATTCATCACCAGGCGGCATTCTGAATAGTACTGCACAGCCAGGGAAAGAACGCCGAAGTCTTTGCTCCCCGGGGACGCCTGCATGCGCAGGGCCACTTCCTTTTGCACCATCACTACCAGCGAGGCAAAGGGAAGCTCGCTCTCCAGCGCCTTCATAATCAGGGGCGTGGTGAGGTAGTAGGGCAGGTTGGCAACCAGCTTCAGGGGCTGCCCCTGCCAGCCGCAGCTCCGCAGAATCTCTTCCCAATCCTCTTCCAGAGCATCGCCGGACCAGATGGTAATCCCGTCGCTATCCAGCGTATCCCGTAAGATGTCCACCAAGACGGTATCAATTTCAATGGCCACCGCATGATCGGCAAGCTCCCCTAAATGGACAGTGAGGGCTCCCAGGCCGGGGCCGATTTCCAGGGCCCATTCGCCTGCTTGCAGGTTGGCGCATTGGATAATGCGGTCCACAATATTTTGATCAATCAGGAAGTTCTGCCCAAAACGCTTCTTGGTGCTGAACCCACGCCTTTTCATAACAGCTGAAACATACGACGGACTGGTGATACGCGACATTTCTGCCCCCCTAGCCGATCAGATCACTGAGGCCCTTGCTGATCCTGCGCAGCTCTGCCTGGAACTGTTCGTTGTCCATTTCCTCCATGCGATCCAAGAGATCGCAGATCTCGTAATACTCTGCTTCCGACAGCTCACCCAGTTCCACCAGGTTGCGGCAGGTATCGATAAAGATTAACTTCGTCCGGTCCAGATCGCCCATGCTCTTCACCTACTTTGTATACTCATCAATAAACCGGGTGTACTCTTTGATAAAGCGAAGCTGGACGGTGCCGGTGCTTCCTTTGCGCTGCTTGGCAAAGATCACTTCCACCATGCCTTCCGTTCCTTCCGCCCTTGCCTTTTCAGGATTATAATAGTCATCTCTGTAGAGAAACATGATTACGTCGGCGAATTCTTCAATATTGCCTGAATCCCTCAGATCTGACATCATCGGCCGCTTGTTTTCCCGGCTCTCTACGCCGCGGTTCAGCTGCGACAAAAGGATAATGGGTACATCGAGCTCACCAGCCAGATCCCGCAGTTCCCGCACCATCTCACCTACAATCAAAGTCCAGCTCCGGGAGGCATTGTCCGGGGGCTTGATTAATTGTAAGTAGTCTATGATAATCAGCCCTAAATCGGGATTCTCCGCCTTGAATTTTCTGGCCTTCGCCCTGATTTCGGGAACAGTCATACCCCGCTTGTCTACGATGGAAATCGGCAGAGGGTAGAGCTCATTAAAGACTTTTTGAGTGACCATAAACTGATCGTCGCTGAGCCTCCCCTGGTATTCATGGGAGGTGACGATGTGCTGATCTCCTGCTTTATGGGTAAAGAGCTCGCTCAGGACAATCCGGTCGCCGATTTGCTCGTCGTCCATCTCCAGGCTGAAAAAGAGGACCGGAATATTGCGTTTGGCCACATTGGCAGCCATGTTCAGCACCAAAGCGGTCTTGCCCATGGAGGGGCGGGCGGCCAGAATAATGATGTCTTTTTTCTTAAAGCCCGTGGTCATGCCGTCAATGGACGGAAAGCGGACCGAAAGGCCGTAGGCTTCAGGATCGCCTTCCCGGCGCCTGAGGAGATTGATGTAGCACTTGTTGAGAACCTCCAGTAGGTTTTTCACATCATCTCCGGCAGCGTCTATGCTTTGCGTGGCGGCAAAGATCAGCTCCTGGGCCTTGGCCTGGATTGCGTCCAAATCTTCATTCTTTGGATCCAGCGCCAGAGCTCTGACAGAATCACAGGCCTGGACAATTCTCCTGATGCCTTCTTTGTGCAGGAGGATGTCCATGCTGGGCTCCAGCTCGCTTAAGGCCACAAAGGATTCGGTTAAGGGAATCAAGAGCTCTGCCGGGGCATCTGTAATCGAGTCCGCATGCAGGCGGTTGTAGATTTGGGTGTAAGAAATGCGCCCCTGCTTATGATAAATATCGAGAATGATTTCATAAATCCGCCGATGGGCCGGATCCATAAAGTGGGCCGGGCGCAACCTGTCGACCACCCGGTCGATCTGGGACGGATGCTTAATTAGGATGCCCAAAACTTGCCGTTCTGCACTTAAGTCCATGGGCAGGTCATAGGTCATAGGTTCAATCAAATTCATCGGGGAAAACCTCCTTCCAGCGTTTTTCCGCAGGGTTCAGCTCTTTGCCGCCTGCGATCGGCGCCAGCACTTTGGCCAGGTAGGGATTCTCCAAAAGGTCATTATAAGTGCGAATGCCCACGCCATGCCAGTTGCGAAGAATGCCCTCTAGATAGGGGAAGCTGGGATGGGCAGCCGAAGCGCACATCTCCTCAATGGCAACTGCAATCACTTCGTGGGATAATCCCTTGCTTTGCATCCAGTACAAAAGTTTGCGCTTCTCTTCAGGGCTCGGCACTGTGATTCTGGCCGAGACAAAATTGATCAGCCAGTCAAAGGCCTCGGTCTCTTCGTCGGCCAAGGGTTCTGCGGCAGCTGCCTGTTCTGCTGCTGCCGGCTGAAGAGCTTCTTCACTTCCCTGCACAGTCAGTCTGATCTCCAGCCCTTCATCATTAATCCAGCCCATGTCGGCTAGAAGGGCCAGGGCCTGGCTGACTTCACGCTTCGGCAAGCCCATTTGCCGGGCCAGGGAGTTGATCTGCAAAGGGCGCCCCAACTGGGAAAAGGCCACTAGATTGATCCAGACCAGTGTGGCTGTGGGACCTAAATCAGCCTGGCATTTGAGGATCTCCCCGGGCACTTGAATGGGCAGCCCCTTCACTCCGCGCAGGAGAACGCCCTTACTTTTTCCGCCAGACATATTCCTCACCTTTCCTTACTGCTCGTCCACTAAACGTTCCCAGGCAGCATATTTTTCCTGCAATGCATCTTTGACCTCCTGGTACTCCTGGATGACGGCGACAGCTGTTTCTTCTCCGTCCTGGTAGAGATCGGGGGAGGCTAAAGCGGCCTCAAGCTCTTCCTGGCGTTCTTCCAGGCTGACGATTTCATCCTCCAGCTCTGCCCGGAGTCTGGCCAGCCTCCGCAGTTCATTCGGGGAAGGACCGACAGAGCGCCGCTTTTGCTCTTCCTTACGGACTCTTTCAGCCCGCTGCGCCTGGGAAATCGCGGCCTGCCTGCGCTTTTCTTCGTAGGCTGAAAAACCGCCCTCAAACTCGTAGAGAGCGCCTCCCGCCAACGTCCAGATCTTTGTCGCCAGCTTGTCAATGAAATAACGGTCGTGGGAAACAAAGATTATGGTGCCGCCAAACTCAGCCAGGGCCTCTTCCAGAGCTTCCCTGGCGAAGACATCGAGGTGGTTGGTAGGTTCATCAAGCAAAAGTACGTTTGGCCTGTGCAAAAGCAGCTTCGCCATGGCCAGGCGATTTCTTTCTCCTCCGCTGAGGACTGAGGTGAGCTTGAAGACATCTTCACCCCGGAACAGAAAGCGGGCGAGAACGGAGCGCAAAACGCCCAGATCCAAGCGGTGCTCTTCGTAGAGCTCTTCTAAAACGGTGTTGTCAGGGTCGAAAGTGATGTGCTGAGAGAAGTAGCCTACATCTACCCCTGTCCCCCACCGCAGCCGGCCTTCGTGGGCCAGTTCCCCAGCGAGGATCTTAAGCAGCGTGCTCTTGCCGCTGCCGTTAGGTCCAAGGAGGGCAATTTTCTGCCCCCGCCTCACTTCGGCGGAAATCCCCTTCAGCACCTGATTGCTTCCATATGCCTTGCCAATGCTTTCCAGAAAAACGACGTCATTTCCCGACTGCCTTCTTGGTTCAAAACGGAAAGCCATGGCTGGATCATCTAGAATCCGCTCAATGTCGGGGAGGCGGGCCAGTTTTTTCTCCATGCTCTTGGCCTGCCGGGAGCGGGTCCCCGCTTTGAATTTCTGAATGAAAAACTCCATGCGGGCCCTTTCCTGCTGCTGCCGCTCCAGGCTCTCCTCGATCTGAGCCTGACGGAGTGCACGCTGGGGAAGATATGCAGAATAATTGCCCTTGTACTGATAGAGCTTATGCTGCTGCAGCTCCCAGATGGATGTGGCCACCTTGTCCAAGAAGTAGCGATCGTGGGACACCACAATAAAGGCGCCCTGGTAGGCCCCTAAAAAGTCCTCCAGCCACTGGATGGCGTCAACATCCAAGTGGTTGGTGGGCTCGTCCAATATTAAAAGGGACGGCCTTGCCAGCAGCAGGCGAGCTAAACTTACCCGCATCTGCTCCCCGCCGCTGAAGGTATGGAGCCTGCGGGCCAAGTCTGCTTCGGAAAAACCAAGTCCTGTAGTGACGCTGCTGATCTGGACCAAGTACTCGTAGCCGCCCAAGTGTTCAAAGCGGTCCTGCAGACGGGCGTAGCCTTCCATGGCCCGGTCCAGCTTCTGACCTTGCTCCAGCTGGGCCATCTCCTGCTCTAATGCCCGCATGTTCTCCTCGAGCTCAATTTGTTCGGCAAAGGGTTCCCGCAAATACTCCTCCAGCGTCTGGGAGTTGGCCGGCGGCGTCTGCCACAGGGAACCGTATGTATAACCGCCGGGGCAGATCACCTGGCCCCGTTCGGGACTGACCTCGCCCACCAGCGTCTTCAGGAGAGTGGTTTTTCCTGCCCCGTTGGCACCCACCAGACCGATGTGATCAGTTGGGCCAACAGTGGCGGTGACGTTTTTAAAGACAAGTTCATCTCCGTAAAATTTCCATAAATCCTGAATGATCATTGCGCCAGCCCATCACCTCCCTAAGAAATGCTGGTGCGCAGCATCTGCCGTTCCTGGTGTTTTTCCAGGGCGATTTCAATCAAGCGATCCAGGAGCCTAGGATAGGACAGCCCTGAATGTTCCCACAGCTTGGGGTACATGGAGATCTGGGTAAAGCCGGGAATGGTGTTGATCTCGTTTACAAAGATCTCACCCTGCTGATTCAGAAAGAAATCAACCCGGCCCATGCCCGAGCAGTCCACAGCCTGAAAAGCCCGGACGGCATAATCCTGAATGGCAGCCGCCTGTTCCGGCTCGAGGGGGGCAGGAATAATCAGGCGGGAGTCTTCATTGTGGTACTTGGCCTCATAGTCATAAAACTCATGAGCGGGCACTATCTCACCGAGCACCGACGCCTGGGGCCTGTTATGCCCCAACACACTGCACTCCACCTCCCTGGCGCCTACCAGGCCTTGCTCCACCACCACTTTGCGATCATAGGCCAAAGCCAGTTCAACCGCTTCATCAAGTTCCCTAGGATCCTTCGCCTTGCTGATGCCCACGCTGGAGCCCAGATTAGCCGGTTTGACAAACATGGGAAAGCCCAGCTTGGCTTCGAGGCGAGCGTTGATTTCAGGTTTCTGTTCCTGCCACTCATGGTGCAAAAACGTGTCCCAAGGGAGGAGAGGCAGGCCTGCCTGGGCAAAGAGCCTGCGCATAAAGGCTTTATCCATGGAAGCTGCAGAAGCTGCCACGCCAGCCCCTACATAGGGCAGGTTGGCCAGTTCCAACAGTCCCTGGATGGTGCCGTCTTCACCGTAGGGACCGTGCAGCACAGGAAACACCACATCCAGATCGGAATTGCCTGCAGGATCAGCCTGAATGGAAGGCCCTTCCCAGCTGCCGTCCCGGTTGATTTTGATGGGGACTACAGTGTATTTGTCCGGATCCAGAGCCTTCATAACCGATTGGGCCGAAATCAGGGATACTTCGTGTTCCCCTGATCTGCCGCCGTATACAACCCCCACTCGCAATTTGGGCATGTCTCGTCCTCCCCTTAGCTGCCTATCTATTCATCGCACAGGCAAATTACATCCATTTCCACTTCTACGCCCTTAGGCAGGGCATTCACTTCTACACACACCCGGGCCGGAGGATTTTCCGGGAAGAAGGTGGCGTAGACCGCGTTCATCTTAGCAAAATCCTCCATATCAGTGAGGTAGACTGACACCTTGAGGGCTTTGGCCAGGCTGCTTCCCCCTGCCTCAGCAATGGTCTGGAGATTGGTCAAAACCTGCCTGGTCTGCTCTTCCACATCGCCGTAGGCAATCTCGCCGGTGGCCATGTTTAC
>JAAYSR010000188.1 GCA_012518325.1 Bacillota bacterium | reverse complement strand
TCAATGGCGGCATTGAGGGCTAGAAGGTTGGTCTGCTCCGCAATTTCCTGGATCAGGCCTAGAATTGTGGCGATTTCCTCGGTCTGTTCGCCCAGGCTGTCCACTGAGGTTTTGATATGGTTCATGCCTTCCACGGCAGCCTGGGCCTGCTGTCGGCCGTTGGCAGCTTCTTCCGAAGCATTCCGGGAAAGCTCCAGAGCTTCGCCGGCCCTGGCATCGATGGCCAGCATGGCCTGGTTCATCTCTTCAATCTGCTCGGTTCCGCTTTGAATATCCTGGCTTTGATTCTGGGTCCCCGCTGCCATCTCTTCCATCCCGGCACTGATCTCCTGGCTGGAGGTGGCCAGCTCGCCGCTGGCTTTGCGGATGCGGTGGAGCAAACGGGCCAGCTGTGCTGTCATGCCGTTAAAGGCTTCCGCCAGGGCGCCGGTCTCATCATTGGCCAGTCGCTTGGGCCTGTACTGGCGCAGATGCCCTTCGGCTACGCCCTGGGCATGGGCGGTAAGGCCCTTGATCGGCCCAGAAATACTGTTGGCAAAAAGCAGGGCAGCTAGGGCTACTAGTACAGCAGTGAGCACAGTGCCTATTGTGCCGATGGAGGTAAGTTCCTGGGTGAGGGCAAGGGCATAGGCGGTGGGCTGGGCAATGCGGACTTCCCAGTCAAAGCCTTCTGCCTCGGGATCCCTGAAGCTCAGACCCGCGAAGGAGGCAATGGACTCTTCGCCCAGGCTGTTTTGGCCAAAGCCTCCCTCTGCACCGAGGGCGATGGGGCTTGGCCGCTTTCCTTCCAGGAATACGCTAAGAGCTGTGCCTGTGCCGTCGTTGCTGATGACAGCCACAACCTCGCCGCCGATTAAGAGCTGCAGCTCGCCATGGCCGATGCGATCCACAATGGGAAGTAAACTGTCTGTAAAGTACTGCAGGGGCACCAGCCCGCGGATAATCCCCGCCGGCCTGCCGGTTGAGGAGCGGTTGATCACCGTGGCAATCACAACTCCCGGCTCTTCCCGGCCTGGAAGCTTTTGAATGTCCCCGATGTAAGTATTGTTCTCCAGGGTGTATTGAAACCAGGGTTCGTTAATATGTATGAAACGATCGGGTCTTGCGGTTGCACCCACAACCATGCCGTCCAGGTTCACCACGATCAGCTCCGAAAAGGTGCCGAAGTCGGCGACTGTGGCCTGGAGAAACTCCTGGGTCCTGGCATTGGTCTCCAGGTTGCGGGTTTCATCCATGATCGCTTCCATCTCTTCAATAGTCTTGTCTTCCAGGCCCTTTTCCCGGACAATATTGGTGGGCCTGATCACGACCATTTGCTCAATGGAGGGGTTGACCGCCAGCCCGCCCAGATCCTTGGTGAGCTGGCCGATGGATCTGCCGATGGAATCCGCTATGCGCCCGGCCTGATCGTCCAGGGTAGTATCGATGAGAGCTGTGACCTCGTTCTGGGTCAGCATAATGATCACCCCTGTCAGGGCCACAAGGGGTACAAGTGCAATAATAAGGTAGGCTAAAATAAGTTTGCCCCTCAATTGGAGGCGAAATCTGCTCTGCTGCCTGGCATTCGTGCCGGAAGCCTCTCTTTTCTTCCTGTCGCGAGTTGTCATGGGGTCCCTCCTCTGCCTTCACTTCATACTTACCCTAATACGTGGCGAACACTGGAATATCCTGCTAATACAGGGAAATTTAGCACCTTCATTGCAGGAATTCGGGGGGCGGCTGTAGAAAATTGAC
>JAAYSR010000187.1 GCA_012518325.1 Bacillota bacterium | reverse complement strand
GGGCGGTTTTTTCGAAAGATTTTCTTGGAAAAGTGCAACCATTTGCCGGCGCAAGCACTCTAAGCAAGTGAAGGGGGAATGAAATGGAACCAATCGACGCCTTAAAACGAAGAGAAGAAGCGGCCATCCACTGGTTGGTAGACTCATTCTCCGACAGGCTGCTTAAGGCCGCAACACTGATGCTCTCTGATCAGCACTTGGCAGAAGATGCCGTCCAAGAATGCTTTGCAGCTGCTATAACCCACCTTGACAAGTTTCGGGGAGACTCTTCTGTCTACACCTGGCTGTATACCATTTTGCTGCGCTGCTGCGGCCAGCTGAGAAAAAGGAGTTCAAGGGAGAGGGTACTGCCCTCTGAGGCCATGGACGGTATGCTGATTCAGCAGGGGGCCCAGAGGGCTGAAAAGGATCAAGTGATGAACTGGACTGTTAGGAATGCGGTGCGCAAGTTGAAGTACAAACAGCGTGAAGCGGTGGTCCTTTATTATTTCGAGGAGTTTTCGATCAAAGAGATAGCTGCAATTTTGGGCGAGCCTGAGGGTACAGTCAAAAACAGGCTGCACCGGGCTCGCAAGGCGCTGGAAAAAGCGTTGGAAAAGGAGGATAGCTATGTGGCTGAAAGAGCGTTTTGACAAGGAACTTAAGGATGTTGCCTTTTCCAAAGAAGATAAGGATCGCTTAAAAAGACACTTGGCCGACCTGGCTAAGCAGAAGAAACGTCCTGCATTGGGGGAGCGCCTTCGCCAATTCTGGCACGGCAGCATCGAGGTTCCCCTGCCTGCGGCTGCAGCTGCAGTTGTTGTCCTCGGCTTTGGGCTCTGGACTGCCTACTCTAACCTGCTTGCGGTTGACCCAGCCGCTGCAGCGCTGATGATCAAGGCCGGCAGTGAATCATATCAAGTCATCACACAGGGGGTGAGTGTTCTGTGATGAGGATTCGGATCAAGAACAAGTACCTGATTGTGCTTGCGTTGCTTGCAGCAGTATCCTTTGGAGCTGTATCCCTTTTCGGCGGCGACTATCTTTTTTACAAAGCCAAGCAGGCGGAGGGGGCGGGCAAAAATGCAGAGGCTTTCGCCTACTACGAGGCGTTAATTCAGCGTTTTCCGAGGCACAGCCGCGTTCCAGATGCACTTTACTGGTCTGCGGAACTTTTGCCCAGCTTTGATACCTTTATCGCAACGTTTTTTCCCCAGCGCTCCTCAGTGACGCGTATTGACGGCGGCATGCCGGAACTGCCTGAGGGTTCCCTTACCAGGATCGAACGTTATCTGCGTATTAGGGAAGAATACCCTCGGCACTGGGCAGCCGCTCATGTAGATTATCGGCTGGCCGACGCCTGCCATGCCTTGGGCGATCCCCGCAGTGAAGAGCTGTACCTTGAGGTTCTCCAAAATGAAAGGTCAACCGGGAAGCTTGAGGCTGCCCTGCGTCTGGTGCAGATGTATGCGGCCCAGAGCCGTTTCGATGAAGCACTCAGCATTATTGATTACTGTGAGAGGGAGCTGCCAAATCACAGCCCAATTGAGGTCAAAATGAAGCTTGGCGATGTGTTGAATCAAAAAGGGGATTACCCGGGGGCAAGCCAGGCCTATGCAGAGGTTCTGGCTCTGGCGGAGGCAGCTGAACTGGAGCTGCATTCAGAACAGCCCATTCTGCCCTATTATCAAAGTCAGGTAGAAGAGAAGCTGGCCAGTTTGGAAAGGTATGCCGCGGGCGGTGTATTCCACGTAGAAGGGAGGGTCACCCTTTACGGCGAGCCCATGGCGGGAGTGCAGGTTTACACCAATCCCCTGCAAGAAGGAAGCCGCTCTTACTATGGCCGAAATGAACCAGGCCTTTGGGTTACAGGTGCAGACGGCTCTTTTTCTGGGACTCTGCCGGCGGGTAAGTATGAGTTTGGCATTGGACTCAATTATCACCTGGCAAAACTGGCGGAAGGAAGCCACCTCCAGATTGTCCATGGGGAGCTTGATTTGTCCAGCCTGGAAGAGCTGCCGCCTGTGGAGTTTCGCTTTGTCGAGCCGGTGACACTGCTCATGCCCGAAACAGATTTTGTCTACCGGGGCGAGCCCTTTGAAATCGAGTGGGAGCCTTATCCCGGAGCCTATGAATACAGCGTCCTGGTATCGGGAGTCACCGCAGACAGCCGCGGCGGCAGTTACCATGTGCATACGGAAGTGGGTACAACCAGGCAGACAGGTTTCACCTATGACGGAGGAGCGGTAACTCCCTTTGGCCTCATCGGCATTGATGCTGATGGGGTGCACCCAGCCTACCTTGTGGGCAGGCCCGAAGCCTATGATAAACTTCTGGTTGCTGTAAGGGCGTTTGATCAGGAAGGGAATTTGCTGGCCTCAACCGGCGGACTGCACTTCGGCGGAGAGGCTCCCATCACAGGTGAGGTTGCGGTGGGGGAAGGCCTAAGGAGCCGCGCTGAAGGGCTGCTGTTGGAGCGCAAGTATGAGGAAGGGGTAAACCTCTTGGAAAAGCAGCTGGAGGAAGATCCCTCTGATCTGGATACGCTGTGGAGTCTAGCCCGGATCTATTTCTCAGGCACTCATGCCCAGGGAGGGGATCCGTGGGATTCCAGAAACTTCGCCCATCGTGACTTGGAGAAGAGCCTGGCTATGCTGGAGAGGATTAGGCAGCTAAAACCAGGTCCAGAGGTCGAAGAGGCTATGGAGGTTGTACTCACTGCCCTGAACCGCGGCTGGTAAGAACTCTGAAGTTACTAAACTTTGACATTTGCTTCGTTCTATGGGATAATTTTAGCGCGAGAATAATGAATAATACAGGAAAAAGGCAAAGGTTTTGAAAGAAACTGACGCAAAGCCGCGGATCTAAGGTCGAACCTTCGACTATGATGGCCGGGCCGCCCAAAACTAGTGGCCTTTTTCTGCACTGCAAAAAAAGGCCTTAATTCTCTCATGTCGGGCCTTGCGAAAGGGAGAGGAGAAATGCTCAGTCCGTTTGAGGCTACATTGATCGGAATCCTAGCAGATGCCCCTGCGTCGCGCTATGATGTCATGAAGGTCATTCAGTCCCAAAGCCTTTACTGGGCAGGAAGCCCAGGGGCGGTCTATTCCGCGCTGGATCGTTTAGTGAACAGAGGTATGATTCAAGAAGTAGAGGGAACAGACCCCAAGCAGTACAAGGTTACCGCCATAGGATTTCAATCCGGCTATCAGTTTTTGACCACGCCGGTTCCTGCCGCGAAACTGATTGTAGATCAGAGTTTAGTCAGGCTGAAACTGCGAGGCATCAAGGAGTTTTCCCCTCCGGATCAGGTCGAGTTTTTCCAAAGGCAGCTGGAGGAATATCCAAAAGCGGTCAAGATGATTCAGGAAAAACGGGGCGGGCGCTTTGAAAGGCCTATTTGCCGCGATTTGGTTGAACTCGCGATCGCCCAGCTTACGCTGGAGGAAAACTTGATCAAGAAGCTGCTGGCAGATGCTGTTGAAGAATAGACTAAGCGTAAAAATGGATAGTAAAGGTCTCGCATTTTCATGCGGGGCTTTTTTCTTTCCCAGGTTAACACATTATTCTTCCAAGTAATACTCCTTGGCAGAAGGATTTTTTTGATATAGAAAGAATCATTCTTATCAAACTTAATTTGCCGTTTAGCTGGTGGAAAACTGAAGGGGTGGAACATTGAAGAGTATAGCAGGCAGAGTAGCGCTTTATGCGGGGATCTTGGTCTTTTTGATATGTACAGGCCTTGGCTTGTTTGCCTATTTCCAAAGTACCGCTGCGGTTTTGGAAGAGACGGAAAAGGCCCTGACATATCAGGCCGTGGAGGCCGCCCGCTATGTGCAGGCAACTGTGGCGGGGCATTTGGACAGCCTGGAAGCGATTGTGGCAAGGCCTGAGCTGAAGAGCATGGATTGGACTGAGCAGGAGCCGGTTCTCCGTTCTGAACTGGAGCGCATCGGACACTTCTTAGCCTTTGGCGTAGTAGATCTAAACGGATTTGTCCGCTTGACTGACGGAACAACAGCAGAAGTTCGGGATCGCCCTTATTTTATCGAGGCGTTGCAGGGCAACTCTTCCGTGTCGGATCTTGTGGTAAGCCGGGCAGACGGCACTCTAGTTCTGGTGAACGCAGCGCCGATCCTGGACAATGGCCGGGTAGCAGGTGTGTTAATCGCAACACTGGACGGTGCTTCCTTGAGCGGGATTACCGACAGCCT
>JAAYSR010000026.1 GCA_012518325.1 Bacillota bacterium | reverse complement strand
TTTTTACAAAAATTATAGCACAAGGGGGCCCAGCTAGCCACCCTTTTTGCACAAAATCCACAGCCCAATATCCCCATCTCTGTGGATAACTGATCTAAACAGACGTTCGTGCAACTGATCTCCCCATGGCTAGCCAGTTTTTTATCCACAACCTGTGAATAAGTTGGGGATAAGCCCCGGATTTTTGCCTGTGGATAAGTTGCGCGCCCGGCTTTGAGCTGGGTGAGACAATTGTGTAGACAATTTTATTTTCTTTACGTAAGTAACTTGTGATCAAATTGGGGATAATTTTGGGGAGAAACTCGCAGTTATCCACAAATAAAGCATTTACACTGGGTTTTCGCGTTTTTGTGGATAAACTGTTGAGTTTGTGGATAAATCCCTGTATTATCGAGTGAGAGTTGCTCTTTCATCCACATTTTCTGTGGAAAACATGTGGGGATATTGTGACCTTTGGCACAAGTAAAAGCAGGATCCTGTGGATAAATCAAGAATTGATGTGTTACAAGTATCGGGGGGTAACGGTATGGAACAACTAAATCAGTTAATGTTAGTGTGGGACGAAGTCTTGGAAGTTATGGCCGCCGATCTTCCGGAACGTTCCTTTGACGCCTGGCTGAAAAACAGCCGGCCCGTCGCACTCGAAGGCAATACGCTGTATGTGGAGCTGCCCAATGAGTTTACGAAGGACTGGGTGGAAGCGCGCTATGTGAATCCGCTGCAGAAAACCCTGCGGCAAGTGGCAAATCGCGACTGGGATCTCAAATTCACTATTCCGAAGGGTATGAAATCACTCTCAACACCGGTCAGCCGCGGTTATGATGAGCCTCCCCGTCCTGTGCATGAAAACATCGTTCTGCCTGAGGAGCCAAGCGTGGAACCTGCCGGCAGGGAGCCCGCCCCAATATCGTCTGTCCTCAACCCGCGCTACACATTCGACTCTTTCGTGGTGGGCAATTCCAACCGCTTTGCCCATGCGGCAGCGGTAGCTGTTGCAGAAGGACCTTCCAAAGCCTATAATCCGCTCTTTCTCTATGGAGGAGTGGGGCTTGGCAAGACACACCTGATGCACGCTATCGGCCATTATGCCATGGAGCAGGATCCTAGTGTTTCAGTGGTCTATGTTACTTCTGAAACCTTTACCAACGACCTGATTTCCGCCATCGGCAAAAAGTCCATGGCTGACTTTCGCAACAAGTACCGCAATGTGGATATCCTCTTAGTGGACGATATCCAGTTTGTCGCGGGCAAGGAGTCTACACAGGAGGAATTTTTCCATACATTCAACGCCCTCTACGAAGCAAACCGGCAGATCATTATTTCTTCAGACCGCCCTCCCAAAGATATCCCTACTTTGGAAGAACGCCTGAGGAGCAGGTTTGAGTGGGGGCTGACAGCAGATATCCAGCCGCCTGATCTGGAAACTCGAGTTGCTATTTTACGCAAGAAAGCCATCGATGATAACCTGGCAATTTCCCATGAAGTGCTGACCTACATTGCCACCCACATCCAGTCGAACATCAGGGAGCTGGAAGGCGCTTTAGTCAGGGTGACCGCCCACTGCAACCTGCACAATGTACCGTTGGATCTGGACACGGTGGCTGCCGCACTGAAGGACATTCTCAAGGATCCTCCAAACAAGCCAGTTACAATCGAAGGAATCATGGAAGCTGTGGCGGATCACTATGCCATTAAGGTGGCGGACATGAAGTCCAAGCGACGCACCCGCAATATTACCTTCCCCCGCCAGGTTGCCATGTACCTGGTCCGGCAGCTGACCGACCGCTCTCTGCCGGAGATTGGCGAAGCCTTTGGCGGCCGGGATCATACAACCGTAATCCATGCGGTGGAGAAGATTGAGAAGGAGATCAAACTGGATCCTTCTCTGCAAAACACCATTACCGAACTGGAAAGTTTAATTCAAAAAGGTTAGGGACAACCTGTGGAAAACCTTCGGGATAACTTTTTCGTCCTTTTGGCCTCTGTTGAGAGTGTGGACACTTCTGCGCAATCATCAACAGTTTCGGAACGAAGCCAAAGTCCCTTCAGCAAATGAAGCTGACGGTTTTCAACATTTGCACAGGCCCTACTACTATTACTACTAGAAAAGATCTATATTAAAGAGCGCGTCATTGCTTAGTCCAATATTCCACAGGAGGTATAATTATGCATTTTGTCATCAAAGGCAGCGACTTGGTCGCAAGCGTAGCTATGGTAGAGAAAGCTGTCTCGACTAACGATCAAACACCTGTACTTGGAGGCATTCATCTTTTAGTTGCTGAAAATATCCTGACCTTAACAGCCAACAATCTGCAAATGGCGATTCGCACCCAGGTCCCCTGCAATGCAATTCAGCCTGGGGAACACATTGTTAATGGAAAGTTATTTTCAGAACTGGTGCGCAAACTGCCGCCTGAAGAAGTCACTTTGGAGTGGGTGGACGGCCAGATCATTATCAGTGCAGGAAGATCAAGGTTTTCCCTCAATACGATTACGGAAGACCAGTTTCCTGACTTTCCTCTCTGTGAAGACAAAGTGGCCAGCGTTACCGATTATGAGCTGCTGCGCCTTATTCGCAACAGCGCCTTTGCTGCCTCCAATGATGATCACCAGCCTATTTTCCAAGGCGTCCTGATGGAAATTAAAGACAAGAAGATCAGCTTTGTTGCCACAGACTCTAACCGCTTAAGTTTTGTCCAGGCTGAAACAGGCACCGCGCATATTGAAGCAGGTACCTTTATCATTCCCAAAGAGAACCTCGTAGAACTTGGGCGCTGTCTGCCGGGTGATGAGACTATGGTACGTATTCTGGCAGGGAAAAATCAGCTCGCTTTCGAATTTGAAGATACCGTCTTTACTACGCGCCTGATTGACGGACGTTTCCCCAACTATCAGCAGGTGCTCTTAACTGAACAGAAGACGAGAATGACCATCAAGCGCACCGAACTCATTCAGGCGCTGGAACGGGCAGCCATAGTGGGCAGGGCTGACAATGCTCCTGTATTGCTGCAGGTGAAAGACAATGTGTTGGAAATCGGCACCACATCATCTATGGGCAAATCGCAGGAACAGTATGATGTAAAACATGAAGGACCGCCGGAGCAAGCCGCCTATTCACCTAGATTCATGCTGGATATGCTGAAGGTGATGAGTGCAGATGAGGTGGAGTTTCGCTTTGAGGGAACCAGGCAGGCTTTGATGAAAGCAGCAGATGACGATGACCATCTCTATATTCTCATGCCCATTAGAATCTAACAAAGGGATTGATTATCGTGAGGGAAGTTGAGATCAATACTGATTCCATCCAGCTTGATCAGTTTTTGAAATGGGCCAATGTTGTAAGCAGCGGCGGCACAGCCAAAATACTCATCCAAAGCGGACAGGTGATGGTTGACGGTCAGGTTGAAACGCGGCGCTCTGTGAAGCTGTCACCGGGAACGGTTGTGGAACTGACAAGCGGAGAAAAGTTTCTGATTAGGTCGAAGAGCTAGATGCGGATAATAAGTCTTTCGTTGCGTAATTTTCGCAACTACCGGAGTGCCGATTTAGATTTAAATAAGGGGCTCAATATTTTCGTCGGTGACAATGCCCAAGGAAAGACGAATCTGTTGGAGGCCATTTATGTGCTGTCTTTAAGCAAGTCCTACCGCACATCCAGGGAGGCGGAGCTTATTCGCCACGGTGCTGATGCGGCGATAATCAGGGCACAGGTGGAGAAACTGGCTGCCGTAGATCTAACGGTGCAGGTAAGCCATACTGAGAAAAAGCGCTTGCTGGTCAACCAAAAATCCACAACGGCCAACTCCTTTATGGGGCGCTTAAACACAGTTCTCTTCATTCCCGACAGCCTCCAGCTGGTAAAAGGTTCGCCAGGAGATCGCCGGCGTTTTTTGGATGTGCAGATTTGCCAAATTGATCCTGTCTACCGCAATAATCTGTTAAAATATCAGAGGGTGGTGCGCCAGCGCAACAGTCTCTTAAAAAGGGCCTGGGACAACCGCTCGGTCCTTGCCCAGCTCCCGGCCTGGGATAATCAGCTCGCAGACTTGGGTACAAAGATCATCTTGCGCAGGCAGGATATAGTGCAGGCGCTGCAGTACCACAGCAGGGGCGCCCATGAAAGAATCAGCGACGAGCGGGAGGAGCTGGACTTAATCTATCAGCCCTGTTTTGAGACGGAGGAAAGCATTGCCCCAGGCAGGCAGTACACCTGCTCTGAAGTGGAAGAGGCTTTGCGCAGAGAGCTTAAGGAAATCCGCACAGAAGAGATCCGGCGGGGCTATACCCTGGTGGGACCCCAGAGGGATGATCTGGTGTTCAGGATCAATGATCAGGATTTGAAAAAGTACGGCAGCCAGGGCCAGCAGAGAACTGCTGTTCTAGCCTACATCCTGGCGGAGCTTGAGCTGATGTACGCAGAAACAGGAGAGTATCCTGTAGTCCTTTTAGATGATGTCATGAGTGAACTTGACAGGACCCGCCAAATGCTCCTTTTGTCCATTTTAAACCAAAAGGCCCAGACGATTGTGACTACAACCGACTTAGACAGCTTTACGGCTGAGACGAAACAGCGCGCCAGTGTGTTTTCCATCGAGCAGGGGCGGGTTATACAGTAG
>JAAYSR010000186.1 GCA_012518325.1 Bacillota bacterium | reverse complement strand
TCAGCACTTGCTTGATATAACCAGGATCTTTTTCCAGTTCTTTGCGTCTTGCCCGCAGAGGTCTAAAGTATTCATTCAGAGATTCGGTCAGCATCTTCTTCAGCTGCCCTCCCCCGCCGTCCCCTATCTCGGCGGCAATCTCTTCCGGTCTGCGGCCGGTGGTGAGGGAAATCAGCATGAGCAGGTTGGAAACTTCTGGCCGGTTTTCCGGATCATAGGTGATCAAACGGTCCGAGTCCGTTTTGGCCCGCTTGATCAGCTTTGCGGTTTCATCCTCGTCCGCGCTGAGCATGATCGCGTTGTTTCTGCTCTTGCTCATCTTCTGGTCGCCGTCGAGACCCAAAATAATAGGGGCTTCACTGAGAAGCGGCTGAGGTTCTGGAAATACCGGTGTGCCCTTGGCAAAGCGATTGTTAAAGCGTCTGGCAATGACTCTGGTCAGCTCTAGGTGCGGCAGCTGGTCCTTGCCGACCGGCACTACTGTTCCTTTGCAGAAGAGGATATCCGCGGCCTGGTGGACCGGATAGGTATACATGCCGGCGTTGATGTTCTTCTGCCCCGATGCCAGAATTTCTTCTTTTACGGTTGGGTTCCTATCGAGCTCAGCATTGCTGACTAATGTCAGGAAAGGCAGCAGCAGCTGGTTGAGCTCCGGCACGTGGCTGTGGGGAAAGATGAAAGTCTTCCCGTCGGAAGGGTCGATCCCTGCCGCTAGGTAGTCGATTGTCAGCTGGTGTACATTCTCGGCAATGCCTGCAAAGGTATCGCGGTCAGTCAGAACCTGGTAATCGGCGATGACAATAAATGTAGGCACACCGAGCTTGTGCAGCCTCACTCTATTTTGCAGGGAGCCGAAGTAATGCCCCACATGCAGTCTTCCTGTGGGCCGATCCCCCGTCAGCATCCTGTGCTTCTCCGGATTTTTCTGCAGCTCCTGTTCCAAAATCCTGCTCTTCGCCATGGCTGCTTCAAATGAGCCGTAATCAATTCGTTCGGTTGTCATAACAATCATCCTTTCTTTTTGCCAGCCTGCTTCCTACTTTGCCCAACGGCACTTCAGAAGGTTTTTTCCACTCTGAGGCGAACCTTAGAAGAGTAAGCAATAATCATCCCTTAAGGAGGTGCGGTATGCATTCCATCAAAGATAAACGCGGTTTTATTATTGATATGGATGGAGTAATCTATCATGGCAATCGTCTCTTGGACGGAGCCAAGGAGTTTGTGCAGTGGCTGCACGACAACGACAAGCTGTTTCTGTTTTTGACCAACAGCAGCGAACGCAGCCCCCGGGAACTGCAGGAGAAGCTTGAACGCATGGGCCTTTACGTAACAGAAGATCATTTTTATACCAGTGCTTTGGCCACGGCATCTTTCTTGGCCAGCCAAAAGCCAAATGGAAGCGCCTATGTAATTGGTGCCCCCGGCCTTGTCAAAGCCCTCTACGATGTGGGTTTCTCCATGAATGACGTGAATCCCGATTATGTTGTAGTAGGTGAAACGCGCGATTATAACTATAACCACCTGGAAAAGGCGGTGCAGTTAGTTTCCAAGGGTGCCCTGCTCATCGGCACCAATCCTGACCTGACAGGCCCGACTGAAACCGGCATTGCCCCGGCCTGCAGAGCTCTGATAGCCCCGATTGAACTTGCCACCTTCAGGAACGCGTATTTTGTCGGCAAACCCAATCCGCTGATGATGCGTCAGGCACAAAAGCGCCTTGGCTGCGATGTCTCAGAGACCGTGATCATTGGAGATCGCATGGATACCGATATTATCGCCGGCATCGAGTCAGAAATCGAGACGGTACTGGTACTGTCTGGGGTGTCGAACGAACACACTCCCAACCTGTTCCCGTACAGGCCGGATCACGTTCTGAAAGGCGTCGGAGATATTCCCCTCTGACTTCTTCCCAATCAGGAGCCCCCTGGTTGGGTTTTTTTATACAAAAAAACGCCCCAAAAAAGGGACGATGAAAACCGCGGTACCACCCTACTTGATCGCCGTGAGGCGATCCGCTTAGATCCTGTAACGGAGGATATCCGGCTA
>JAAYSR010000185.1 GCA_012518325.1 Bacillota bacterium | reverse complement strand
TGCAGAAAGTGCAGCTCCGGCAATCTTGAACAGGATCCAGATGTCCTCGATACCTGGTTTTCCTCAGCCCTCTGGCCCTTTTCCACCTTGGGCTGGCCGGATCAGACCGAAGAGCTGGAGCACTTCTATCCAACATCGGCCCTGATCACAGGCTTTGACATCATCTTTTTCTGGGTGGCCCGCATGATAGTGATGGGCTATGAGTTCATGGGTAACAAACCTTTCCACGATGTGCTGATCCACGGTCTGGTGCGCGACGCACTGGGCAGAAAGATGAGCAAATCCCTGGATAATGGAGTAGATCCCCTCGATGCCATAGAAGAGTACGGCGCTGATGCGCTGCGCTTTAATCTTGTCATCGGAGTGGCTCCAGGCAATGACCTGCGCTACATTCCGGAGAAGGTAGAAGCATACCGCAATTTTGCCAATAAGATCTGGAATGCATCCAGGTTTGCCCTGATGAATCTGGAGGACTTCAACAGCAGGAAGCAAAACATGGGCTCCTTGGCGCTGACCACAGCGGATCATTGGATTTTGAGCCGTTACGAGTTTACCGCCAAGGAAGTAACGCGCTTTTTGGAGCGCTATGATGCAGGTGAAGGCGCACGGGTACTGTATGACTTCATCTGGACCGAACTTTGCGACTGGTATATTGAGTTGATCAAGCCCAGGCTCTACGGAAGGCACGGAGAAGAGTCCCGCTATGTGGCTCAGTATACGCTCTGGTATGTACTGAAGGGCACGCTGGAGCTGCTCCACCCCTTTATGCCCTTTATTACGGAGGAAATCTGGCAGAACCTGCCCCATGATGGAGAGACTATTATGCTGGCGCCTTGGCCTGCGCCGGAGGGACTGTCTTCGCCGGCTGCTGAGAAAGCGATGAACGCGCTCATGTCCATAATTACCGAGATCCGTGCGATGCGCAGCGAGAAAAGCGTGCCTCCGGGCAGGAAGATTACTGCCATACTCCAGGCTGCCCCAGAGGCAAGGGAGATTCTCGAACAGGGCAGGCAAGACATCATGAACCTGGCAGGCCTGGAAACGCTCACTATCGAGGAGATTGGCAAGAGACCGGCCCAAACCCTGAGTTCAGTTGTGGACGGAGTCAATATTTTCCTGCCTTTGGCCGGCATGGTAGATCTGGAGGAGGAAATCGCCAGAATAGAGAAGGATCTCGCCGAAGCCAGGCGGGAGCTGGAACGGGCACAAAGCAAATTGGCAAACGAAGGGTTTATTACGAAAGCGCCGCCTCAGGTAGTAGACAAGGAACGCGAAAAAGTAAAGTCCTATCAAGCTACTGTAGATCGGCTGCAGAATTTACTCCAAGAGATGCAGGGATAGCGATGAAGATAATTGGTCAAAGAGTGCGTTTCGGAAGTCATTTGGGGCTGGAACGGATACAGCTGGTTTGCGACGCCCTGGGCAATCCGGAAAGAAATTTGAAGTTCATTCATATTGCCGGGACCAGCGGCAAAGGATCTGTCTCAGCTTTTCTGGGAGAAGTATTGAAATGCAGCGGAATGAAGGTGGGGTCCTTTACTTCGCCCCACCTCGAACGGTACAGCGAACGCTTTCGCATCAACGGTGAACCCATCGATGAAGAGACTCTCAATGAGATCGTCCCCAGAGCAGAGGAGGCCTGCAGGCAAGTTGAGGCTGACCGGCCGGATCTGGGGGCGGTGACTGAGTTTGAACTAGCTACCGCTGCCGGCTTTCTGTATTTCCGCCAGAGCCAGGCAGATGTGGTAGTTCTAGAGACTGGGCTGGGAGGACGGCTCGATGCCACAAATGTGGTCGAGCCGCTCTTGACGGTAATTACCACCATCGGCCTTGATCATGAGGACCGTCTGGGATCCACCCTGGAAGAGATTGCTGCCGAGAAAGGCGGCATCATCAAGGCCGGGGTGCCCGTAGTCAGCGGAGTTCAGTCGCCGGATGCAGAAAAGGTGCTGAAACGAATCGCGCTGGAAAAACAGGCTGACTGGCGAAGCACTAAGGAGGTGCCCTGGGTGGGGCATGGCTGGAGCCTGGCAGGGGGCAGCCTCACTTTCCCCGGGCTCGGCCTGGTGAACATCGGCCTGTTAGGCGGTCACCAGCTTCAGAATGCAGCTACCGCCCTTGTGGCCATCATGGAGCTTCGCAAGCTTGGGTTAGAAATCCCGCCGGAAGCGATTCGCCGCGGCTTTCAGGAAGTCAGCTGGCCCGGCCGCATGGAGGTGGCTTCGCACAATCCGTTCATTCTGTTTGACGGCGCCCACAACCAGGAGGGGATTGAAGCTCTCGCCCAGAGCCTTCAACAGCTCCAAGGAGAGCTGGGCGGGGAAAAGTTTACATTCCTGTTTGGGATGCTGCACAACAAGAGCCTGAGCCTCCTCGATCCTCTGCTGCCTTTGGCCAGGCGATTCGTGTTTGCTAGGGCAGACAGCGGGCGCCTGCCTGCCATGGAGCCAAGGGTCATGGCAGACTATGCTGAACAGGCCGGGGTGGCTGCCGCAGCCTGTGAAGAGCTGCCTGAAGCGGTGGCTGAAGCTGTGAAAACACCTCCCTTATGCATTTGCGGATCCTTGTACTTGGTTGGCTCAGTAAAGAGGGTTTTGCGTTAAAATCTGTAATTATATGGTCAAGGGGGGGTATGGATGAGCGCGAAGAAAAGAAAAAAGAAGAAGAGCTCAGGACAGGGAGCCAACTTTGTTATTACCCTGGTTACACTTAGTGTCATCTTTGTCTTTTTTGGTTACTTAATTGGCACGTATGCGGTGAGCGTCTTGCGGGAACAGCATCAGGCCTCAATGCAGCTGGCAAGGCAAGAGACCAGTGTGCCGGTTGTCAGAAGCGAAACAAGCTCGGCACCAGCAACTTCGACTCCTCCGACATCTCCGCCTGCCCAGCCCGTCGAACCTGAAGCTGCTTCACCGCCGCCGGCCCCTGCGGGGGACTTGTACCGTGTGCAGGTTGGCGTTTTTTCGGAGCGCGCAAACGCTGAACGGATGCTGTCCATGCTCAGGGAAGCGGGTTACGAAGGTATTATCATCTCCGGGCCGCCCCACAGAGTACAGACTGGGGCATTCAGTTCACAGGAGAATGCTGCCAAGCTGAGGGATGAGCTGATCCAAAAAGGGTTTGAGGCCATCGTTGTCAGGTGATGGCAGCCGCGGGCCGGTTCGTTGTTGACAGTCTCTGGGCAGTTTGCTATTCTTAGGAAGGACACTTTGTGAAAAAGGGGGCGAAGATGAATGGCGTTCAAAATTAGTTCAGAGTGTATCAGCTGCGGTATTTGCGCACCGGAATGCGCCGTAGAGGCAATTTCTGAAGGAACTGATCATTATGTTATTGATGCTGATGCCTGCATTGATTGCGGCGCTTGTGCCGATGCATGTCCGCAAGGCGCGATAAGTGAGGCGTAACTAGGAATAACACCCTCCCCCCGTTCATAGTAATGAATTGGGTGGGAGGGAGTTTTTTTGAGGACAAAAAGAAGAAGACGCAAACGATCCAGGGGCAGCTCTTGCCTTCCCCTGATGCTGCTGTTATTCATAATGGTTGGGTTACCGGCAATTTTAGTACGCAGTTGCACGGTTCCTTTTTTTTCTCCAAAGGAAGTCCCCCTGGTAGGACTTTGGGATGCTGACCAAAACAGGCTGCTGTCCATGACATTGGAGGAATATGTGCAAGGAGTTGTGGCTGCCGAGATGCCGGCAAGCTTTCATATCGAGGCTTTGAAAGCCCAGGCAGTGGCCGCACGGACCTACGCCTTAAGGCGAATTTTGCAGGACGAACGAATTCCCGAACATCCTGA
>JAAYSR010000184.1 GCA_012518325.1 Bacillota bacterium | reverse complement strand
CAATGGCTAGAGTGCCGCCTGTGAATGCCACTTCCTCCAGTGTTCCAGCCGACCAAAGATCCTTCAGGTCGAGTTTGGTTGAAAACGAAAACTCGGTGATCGCGCCATGTTTGATGTCGATGAGATCTGCCTCAACTGTGATGGGGGAGAAGGAAACTTCCACACCTTGGAGATCGAAGGTGTCTGCTACAGAAAACTCGGCCTTAAAACCCCCATCTTCGCTGGGATCTGCAGCAAAATCAGCCTTGTCCAGAAGGTCGGCGACAGTAACTTTAGCAGCAATTAAGGGGATTCTCACGGGCACTTGCCATGAGGGACCCAGTCTGCCTGTAACAGGATTGGTTAAGCAGCCTGAAGTAAACAATACTAGAGTGACAAGCAGTACAGCGAGTACTCCGGCGGACCGCCTGGAGGACCCAGTCTTCTTAAGCATACGACCACCTCGATTTCCCTGTTTTGTTGGGGACAGGAATTCTCTAATTCTCTGAGAAACCCTGCCCTGAGTGAGAAACATTCTCCTTGAGTTTTTTCAGTGCTAAATCCTCAGGCAAAGGTTTGCTGAACAGATAACCCTGCATGATGTCACAGCCAACGTTCCGCAAGTATTCACGTTGTCTTTCTGTCTCCACGCCTTCGGCTACCACAGGCAGGTCCAGCTTGTGACACATGGCAATCAGTTCATCTATAATCTGCCTGTGGCTGTCATCAACCAGGATCTTGTCGATGAAACTCTTATCGATCTTAATCACATCAACGGCGAGTTCTCCCATGCGCGAGAGGGCGGAGTAGCCTGTGCCAAAGTCATCAAGGGCGATGGTCAGGCCTAAATCCCTCAAGGACTGCAGTTTAGCCTGGATGTCATCAAAATCTTCGATTAATACCGATTCAGTAATTTCCAACTGCAGACTGCAGGGATCTATGCCTGCCCTGGTCACGATTTCTTCAGCTTTTTTCGGGAAGTCCTCCTGCAGGAGCTGCACTACCGAAATATTGACTGCAACATAGAGGTCGCTGAATCCTTCCGCCTTCAGCTCCTTGATAAACTGACAGGCCGTTTCCAGGGCCCAGTAGCCCAAGGGGACAATCATCTCCTGGCGTTCGGCTATGCAGATGAACTCCAGGGGCGACACCCGGCCCAGGGTCGGCGAAGTCATGCGGGAGAGTGCCTCGAAGCCAATGATTTTATTTGAGGTCAGATCCACCTTCGGCTGGTATTCCAGATGGAACGTGCCCTGTTGCCGATCGGCCAAAAACTCTGCCATCTCGTGGGCAATTGTCTCTTCCCTTTGCAGCTGCTTTTCAATTTCAGCATCAAAAAACGCATATCTGTTACTGCTCTTGGTAACGTCCAGATGGTGCATGACCATTGTTGCCTGGGTGAGCACATCTATAGCCTGGTCGGTGGGGGAGAGCATAACCAACCCCATTCTAACTTCAATGGGCCTCCCCACGATCTCCATCGAGGGAACCAGCTTGTCTAAGAGGCTCTCGGCCAAATGCTCAAGCTCTGCTTTGGTCCTATACTCCGAAATGTAGAGGACGAAGCGGCTGACATCGAAACGAAAGAGCCGCCTGGTATCTGATGTAAAGTCAGCCAGCTTGTCCGCGAGTGCTTTGATCACGCGTTCACCCGCTGACAGTCCGTAGGTCGAGCTAATCATGCCTAAATTCTGGCAATGGATCATGACTATGGCTTGCTTGTACTGGAAGTTCTGGCTGAGGGCCTCGGTCAGAGTCTCCAAAAGATGCGCGTTGTTGGGCAGACCTGTTAAGGCGTCACTGTAGGCCAATGATACAAGCCGTTTGCTATGTCTGTAGTTGGACAGCATAATATAGATAAGGCTGGCAAAGACTATGGTACTGACTGCAAGGCTTAAGATGATGGCAGTGCGTACAATGGCGTCTGCTTCGTCTGTAGTCTTGGCTACGACCAATGTGCCGCCGAAACTGTCTCCTACGAAAATGGGGGTAAATATTTCGTAGATTTCCCGATTCTGTCCCTCCACCTGGCGGCGCCAGGAAAAAGTGGTCCTGGTCTCAATAGCTTCTAAGACCTGGGGATTGTCCAGTTGAAAACCTACGGTTTCGGTGTCACAGCAGCCGCTCACAGAAAAATCCGGGTGCACATAGTAGACATGGTCGACAATGTCAAAAGCACTGATCTCATTGAGCAGGCGTTCTACTTCAAAGGGGGCCAGGAAGTTTTCGATGAGATTTGCATGAACCCCCAGCTGGATAAAGCGGCCGTCCTCCAAGCGCAGATAGCCGTACTTGTAGTATTCACCCGATTCACTGTCTGGGCGGATGTCTTCCACATAGACAGTCAAACCGCTGACCATGAAGTCATGCACCGGATGGCCCGGGTTGGCCAGCCAGCCTAAATACTCAGGGCGGCTGGAGTAGTCGATTCTGCCGTTTGGGCTGTAAAGGAAGATATCGTCTACCGCCAGGGTGTCAGCCAGATCAACCAGTGCTTCGTTGGATACTTGGTCTGAGTACAGTGCCACTGTGCGAATGGAGCTTAGAATCCGCCTTTCTAACATGTCGTTAGTGATCAGATAGGCTTCAGCCGCCTTGGTCAAATCATGGGAAAAGACAGTGGCGTGATTGATGTACTGCGTCTCCAGAAAATCAAAAAAGGTGTCTTCGATTGAACGGACCAGGAAGTAGTTGGAGACGATAAATACCACGACAACTAAGGCGATGATTATGATATAGGGACGGAAACTGATCGTTCTCTTCATAGGCAGCACCTCGCCCGGATACATTCCAGTGACATAAAAGCACCCTTCAAAGTGCTCTTTCATGATCCATATCTGCACTACGGTACGATTTGTCCTTCTTGTTCTACATTTGGCAGGAAAATCCTTTGTTTACTGCAAATGATTGTTAGTTATCTTAGTATTTTATGAACTGTGGCGCTAAAACGCATTGACGGCTGACCGCTGGAAGAAATGATGTGTTTGACTGCGCTGTCAATTCCTGTGATAATACAAGCATAGCCAGGGTGTAATTATTTGCTTAAGGGGGTGGATGATCTGACTGTCTTTGCAGAAATCCAACGGGCAATCATGGCAGATCCAATGAACCAAGAATACACAGAGCGGGGAATTCCGCCCCTGTTTAAGGCGTCAGAAGAGGCCCGCCTGGTTATAGTGGGGCAGGCTCCAGGACGCAAAGCGGAGGAGACACGCCTGTTTTGGAATGATCCCAGCGGGGACCGTCTCCGTGAGTGGCTGGATGTGACCCGAGAGGAGTTTTACGGATCGGAGAAAATAGCCCAGCTGCCGATGGACTTTTACTATCCGGGCAAAGCCAAATCTGGTGACAAGCCGCCTCGCAAAGGCTTTGCAGAAAAATGGCATCCCCCATTGCTTGAGGCGATGCCAGATGTGAAAACAATTCTTTTAGTTGGAAGTTATGCACAGAAGTATTATCTAGGCGAAAGGCGCAAAGCAAACCTGACAGAAACGGTAAAGAATTTTCGCGAATACTTGCCGCGATTCTTACCCCTGGTTCACCCTTCACCTTTGAACATTGGCTGGCTGAAGCGCAATCCTTGGTTCGAGAGTGAAGTCATACCTGTGCTGCGAGAGCTGAAGCATCTGCTGGACTAGAATTCAGCATGCTGCGTCAGGCCCGAGAGGGCTAGGAAGTTGGAGTGTACACTTCTGCAAGGTCAGCGGGTACCCTGATCTTTTCGTGGCCTGAAACAAAATCCGAGAAGGTCTGAAAATCCTGATCCGCCAGGAGAGCTAAGGACGCCAATTTATCTAGGACGGCATAATCTGCGTCAGTCCATCTGTCCAGGGGAAGGATCTTGTAGCCATCCCAGCCGTCCCAGGGCTGCATGGGCATTTTTAGCAGGGAGTTTGCATCGAGGAGCAGGTTGCATCTCAGGTAATCATAACCCCACCACTGAAAGATGCCGAAAAGGTCAGGGTTAGCCTTTCCCTGGCGGCACATGAGCCAGGCTCGGGGTGCGGTAATGAACTGTTCAGCATCGATGTCAAGGGGGTCGAACTCTATTTTGAGAGCACTTTGCTGCAGTTCATCCAGCTGTGCATCTGCCATGATCCATCTTTCCTGTTCTTGATGCCAGTACTCTAGTACCCAGTGGTCTATGTACTTGCCTGGTTCGAAATAGGCGGCAAATCCGCAGCGCGCTCTGGCAGGAATCCCTGCTTCCCGGCAAAGCGCTGCAGAGACAACAGAAAAATCGCGGCAGATGCCAAACATCTTGTCTTGATTAGTCCTTCCCTCACTTACATGTGTAAAGCCCTTATCCCTGAGAAATACCAGTTTTTCCTCGAAGCTGCGCATGAGAGGTTCTTGGCGCCTTGCGTCGCTCAGTTCTACGCCATAGGCTTCACTCCAGTGTTCATGCAAAAGAATATTTTGGACATAACTTACGATTGTAGGGATATCCGCTGGAATATCCGCAACAAGACTGTCCATCTCCTTGATCTCGGTCATGGGTCCGTGCT
>JAAYSR010000025.1 GCA_012518325.1 Bacillota bacterium | reverse complement strand
ATGCGTATCCGGTGCCTGCCAGCAAATATGACTTTTAGATTCTGTGTAAATATACAAAGTCCTTCTATAAACATACATTTAACCTGAGCTTAGGAAAAAAGCAACCGCCCCGGAGATTTGGGTGGGGGAAAGAGGGGTTCCACAGCCCGGTGTGGAAGACTTTAGCGGAGAATTGGCAGTTTAAGTGGAGGGATGTACTTGCTGGGAATCAAGAATGTAAGGATCGAGACAATTGCTGCAGGAACGATAGAAGCTGGCTGCATTACGGTTCGGGAGGGGAAAATAGCGGAACTGGGACGGGATCTCGACCTGTCCGGATGTGAAAAAGTAATTGACGGCAGGGGAAGGGTTGTCACGCCTGGGCTGATTGACGCCCACACCCACCTGGGCCTCTCAGAAAGCGGTGTGGGCCCGGAAGGCAGGGACACCAATGAAGGCACCAGCCCTATTACGCCGTGTCTAAGTGTGCGGGACGGTATTAATATGCAGGACCAGGCCTTTGCAAGCTTCAGAAGGTCCGGGATTACCACTGTGGGAGTGTTCCCGGGCAGCGGCAACCTCTTGGGGGGCACAGGCCTAGCTCTGAAGTGCAGGGGTTTGGTAGTGGATGAGGCAGTCCTCAAGGATCCCGTCGGCATGAAGGCGGCCCTGGGGGAAAACCCTAAGGGGCACTACGGAGCCAAGCAGAAATCGCCTGCTACAAGGATGGGCAATGCCGCCCTCCTGCGCGGTGCACTGCAGAAGGCCAGGGATTACTTGGCCAAGGCGGAGCTTGTAAACGGTGACAACCCGGATGGAGCAGACAGGGACTCGGAAGCGCTGCTGCCGGTGATCAGGGGGGAAATACCCTTAGTCATCCACGCCCATCGGCATGATGACATTCTGACCGCACTGCGCATCTGCAGGGAGTTTGGCGTCAAGTGCCTGCTCCACCATGCAACAGATGGGCATCTGGTGAAAGAGGTCCTGAAACAGGAACGAATCAGCTGTGCAGTGGGGCCAACTCTGCACTACGGCTCTAAGGTGGAGAATAGGGACAGGGATTTCCGCACGCCCGTCGCCTTCTATCGGGAGGGCATTCCCTTCTGCCTGATTACAGACCATCCTGTGGTGGACGGGCGCAATTTGATGCTGACTGCGAGCATTGCCACCCAATGGGGCCTGCCTGATGAGGCAGCGCTGCGGGCGGTCACCCTCTCCGCCGCTGAGCATTTGGGCATTGAGGGGCGGGTGGGTTCCATAGAGGCGGGGAAAGATGCAGACCTGGTTCTGTGGTCCGGCAATCCCTTGGAGCTGACCACTTTTGCAGATATGACCATCATCGGCGGAGAAATCGTTTACGAAAGGGGCGAGGCCTGATTATGCTGGTTATTAAGGGAGCCAAAATCTATCCGGTTACAGGTGCAGTAATAGAAGATGGAATGATGCGGATTAATGCAGAGGGCAAGATCAGCGCCATAGGCCGCAGCCTTCTGGTGGAAGAGGGAGATCAGGTTTTAGATTTGACAGGCAAGGTGATTATACCGGGCCTGATTGATGTCCATACCCATGTGGGCATGTGGGGAGACGGAGAAGGCAGGCCGGGCTATGACGGAAATGAGTCCGTAAGGCCGGTGACAGGCGAAGTAAGAGCCCTGGATGCGGTGAATCCCAGGCAGATCAGTTTTGCCGGGGCCAGGGAAGGAGGCATCACCACAGTTCAGATTCTCCCCGGGTCGGGCAATCCCATCGGCGGACTGGGCTTTGCCTGCAAAACTGCAGGCACTGTTATAGATGAAATGGTGGTGAAAAGTCCGACCGGACTGAAGGGTGCCATGGGTGAAAACCCCAAGCGCGCCCATGGACAGGCCCAGAAGCAGTCGCCGGCAACCCGCATGGCGACAGCCTCTATGATCAGAGCCTACTTCAAAGACGCGCAGGTGTACGGCGAAAAGAAAAGGAAGGCGTTGGCAGAGGGGAAACCCTTTGCGACAGACCTCAATTTGGAGTCCGGCCTGATGGTGCTGGAGAAAAGGATACCCTTCAGGGTCCATGCCCATCGCCACGATGACATTGTCACCGCGATTCGCATCTGTGAGGAGTTCGGCATCGATTACACCATCGAGCACTGCACAGACGGGTATTTGATCGCTGAGTACCTCGGGAAGAAGCAAGCGGTTGCAGCGGTGGGCCCGGGACTGTCGCCGGCAACGAAAGTGGAAACCGCCGCTTTCACTGATGAGAACCCTGCCATCCTGGCCAAGCACGGGGTGAAGGTCTGCCTGATGACTGACCACCCCTTCCTGAACTGCCGCTATTTCCTGCACTACGCGGCTATAGCCCATAAGTACGGTCTGCCCTTCGATGAAACACTCAGGGCAATCACCATCAACCCTGCCGAAGTGTTAGGCATAGCAGATAGGGTCGGATCCCTGGAACCGGGCAAGGACGCGGATTTTGCTGTCCTCGGCGGTGAACCCTTCAGCTATAAAGGGGCGGTTCTCCAGACCTATATCGAAGGGAAGCTTGTCTGGGAAAGGGAAAGCTTTTAAGTTTCGCGCTAACAGGGAATCGGAGGTTTCGGGGCGAAGATATTGATATGGTTTTGTAAAATTGCAGAAAAGGGGTTGTCAGGGATGGACTTTGAAGTAAGTGAACTGCAGGGGGCTGAAGCGAGAATCGAAGAGCTTGAGGAGAAACTGGCGGCACAGACCCGCCTGCTCCGCACCATTATTGACAACCTGCCCATGGCTATTTACGCCAAGGACGCGCAGGGCAGAAAAATACTGGCCAACAGAGTGGACTTGGATAATAACGGGGTGCAGGATGAGGCTGAAGTCTTAGGCAAGACAGACTTTGATTTCTTTCCCAAGCATATTGCCGAACAGTTTGCCCGGGATGATGCCACCGTGCTTAAGCAGGGGCAGGCCATTGTGGACCGAGAGGAGCTGCTTGCTGAAAGCAATGGAGAAGAAAGCTGGCTGCGCACCTCCAAGCTTCCCCTTGTCGGTGACCGCGGAGAGATCCTCGGACTTGTAGGCTTTGGACAGGATATCAGCCTCGAAAAGCGCTTGGAAAGGGAGAATCTGGAGGCTGCCGCCAAGATTAAGGAACAGCAGCAGATGGTGGAAGGAATGATTGCGGATCTGGCGGCAATACCAGAGAAAATTGCAGATTTGGTTAACGGGATCACCTATGTGGCCAGGCAGACCAAGATGGTATCCATCAACGCCACGATTGAAGCCGCCCGGGTTGGAGATTTAGGCCGGGGGTTCCAGGTGGTGGCAGAGGAGGTCGCACAGCTCTCAGACCGCTCCAGCCAGGCTGCCCATCAGGTCCGGGAGGCCATCGATGAGGTTGAATCCTTGGTGGAAAGGATCCTGGATGTTTGGAAAGAGGGCAGTTATTCCTAGGCAGCTGAACACTTAAAGTCCGACTTTAACCTTTGGCATGCTCCCTTGTGGGTGACACCGGGGAGCATTTCTCTAGACTAACAGATAAAGGATGGTTTGCATGAAAGTGCTTTTGACTGGCTTTGCCCCCTTTGGGGGCGAAACAGTGAACCCGTCCTGGGAAGCTGTGCAGAGGGCGGCTGAGGAGAAAACAGAAGGGATTGCGGTTGCGGCAGCGCTGCTGCCTACTGCTTTCGGGGCAGCGGTGAAAGCAGCTGTGGCCGCGATAGAAGCCCAGCGCCCGGATGTGGTGATAGCGGTGGGCCAGGCCGGCGGAAGATGTGAGATCTCCATCGAAAGGGTGGCCATCAATATCGACGATGCGTCCATTCCTGACAATCAGGGCAGCCAGCCCCGGGATATGCCTGTTGTCCCAGGAGGGCCTGCCGCCTATTTTTCCACCCTGCCGATCAAGGCCATGGCGGAGGCGATTCGCCGGGCCGGCATTCCCTCCAGCGTCTCCAACAGTGCCGGAACCTTTGTCTGCAATCATACCATGTATGGCATCCTGCACTATATTGCCCAGGAGCAGCTGCCCATCAAAGCAGGTTTTATTCACATTCCCTACCTGCCTGAACAGGCGGTGCATCACAAAGGGGCCCCGTCCCTGGCTTTGCAGGATGCGGTCCGCGCCTTGGTTATTGCGGTTCAAGCGGCGGCAGAAGAGCATTATACAATGGGAAAGTAAAAAGTTTATTAAAAAAACATGTAGGGAAAGTGGCTGAAATTCCCTGACAATGCATATTTGAGTCTCCTTTCCACGGTTTTGACGGATGCACAAAAACCGTATTATAATAAGCCCTATACTTAAAGGGACTACAGACTAGGGAAAGGAGATGCCATGAATAAAAAGCAGATAGCCCAGGAAAGGGCAGTTCAACTGAAGGAAAGAATTCAGGACTATCTTGATGTGAAGGACACGATGCCTAAAGGAATGGATCCGGCACAGCAAGAAAAGGCTGAGGAAAAGAAGAGGAAGATCCTTGACCACTTGCAGGGTACAGAGTCAGACTGGAACGACTACAAGTGGCAGCTTAAGAATAGAATCTCTGATGTTGAGACGCTGCGTCAGTTAACGGCCTTAGACGATGCAGAAATTGAAGCTGTGCGCAAAGTCGGCGAAAAGTTTCGCTGGAGTGTCTCTCCTTATTACTTGTCGCTGATTGATGATGACAACAGGCTGGATCCGATTAAGCTTCAATCCATCCCGCTGCTGGCGGAGCTAAATGAAGACGGGCTTGCGGATCCCATGGCGGAAGAGTATACCAACCCCGCGGGTTCCATTACCAGGCGCTACCCGGACCGGGTCATTATCAATGTGACAAACCAGTGCGCCATGTACTGCCGCCATTGCCAGCGCAGGAGAAATATCGGCTCCAGCGACCGCCACACGGCAAGAAAACAGCTGCAGGAATCTATTGAATACATCAGGTCGAATCCTGAGATCCGTGATGTGCTCATTACAGGCGGAGATGCCCTGCTGCTGTCTGATGCTGCTTTGGATTGGCTGTTAGGCGAACTTCACGCCATAGAGTCAGTGGAGTTTATCCGCTTGGGTTCGCGGGTGTTGGCAACGATGCCCCAGCGGATTACAGACAACCTGGTCCGCATACTGAAGAAGTATCCTCCGCTTTATGTCAACACGCAGTTCAACCATCCTAAAGAGCTGACCAGGGAGGCAAAAGAGGCCTGCGACAAGCTGGTTGATGCCGGAATCCCCCTGGGGAACCAGGCGGTGCTGCTGAACGGAATCAACAACGATAAATACGTAATGCGCCTGCTCAACCAGGAGCTCCTCAAATTCAGGGTGCGTCCGTACTACATCTTCCATGCCAAGCAGGTCATCGGCACCCTGCACTTTAGAACCTCCATTGACGACGGGATTGAGATCATGGAGTATCTGCGGGGCTACACCTCAGGCATGGCGATTCCGACTTATATCATCAATGCTCCCAAGGGGCATGGGAAAACCCCTGTCATGCCGGAGTACGTCGTTTCCCGGGGCAGGGATCATGTAAAAATCAGAACCTGGGAGGGCAGGGTGTTCGACGTTCGGAACTTCCCTACCCGGAACATCAGGGACTTCCTTTAAGGGATGCGTGGACAGCCTGAGCTGTATTGCTTAGGCTGTTTTATATTTATAACGGCCAAAAAAAGAATTGCCCTTTGGAAACAGCCATCGAATTTGGGAGGGTTTTTTGGACCAAAAGGAGAAATATATTAACCGTAACATTATCAAGTTTCAGATAGAATAACAAAGGAGGAAATTGAAATGAAGAAGTTTATGTTGGTATTCTTGTCACTTGCTTTGGTCTTTTCAATTGTGGGCTTTTCAGCGCCGCAGGCCCTGGCAGGACCTCCCTACAAGATTGGCGTTCTAGCTCCTGCCGTAACCCACGGCTGGGTAGCAGCAGTGGCCTATGAAGCTGAGGGGCGCCTCAAAGAGTTGGGCGATGAAGTGGAATACAATATTCAGACCAGCTCGAATGCAGAAGAGATGACCGCTCAGCTGGACGACTTAATGACCTGGGGGGCCGAAGCCATCGTCGCTTTCCCGCAGTGGGAAGGCATGGAAGTCCCTATGGAGAGAGCCCTCGATGCAGGCATTATCATCGTCAACTTTGACATCGTCATCGATCTAGAAGGCATTTACCGGGTCTCCGGCGACAACGAAGATATGGGCATCCAGGGAGCCCACTACATTGTAGAAAAAGTAGGCCCGGATGCAACAGTTGTTATGCTCGAAGTGCCCTCTTCCGGTTCTGTTTCGGCCCTGCGGAAGAAAGGCTTCTTAGATACAATTGCCGAGATTGCGCCGAACCTGAACGTCCTCACCTATGCGACCCAGTTCACCAGGGAAGACGGCCTGAAGGACTTTGCTGACATCCTGGTCAGCGTACCGCATATCGATGCAGTCTACTCCATGGACGACGAGACTTCTCTGGGCGTGCTCCAGGCCATCCGGGAAGCCGGCCGCACAGACATCAAGGTCATCACCGGTGGCGGCGGCATGCAGGAGTACTTCGAACTGATGCCCGAGAACGAAGATATCTGGATTCAGTCTGCCCTGTACAGCCCGGCGATGGTCAGAGATGCTGTGGACGTAGCATTGCAGGTGCTTAAGGGTGAAGAGGTTGAAGAGGTAATCATCATTCCAACCACCATCGTTGACCGTACAAACTACGAGAAGTTCCTTGACGCCAATTCGCCATACTAGAGTCTAATCAGGGGGAGGTGGCCTCAAGGCCACCTCCTTGTAATTGGATGTGATGCAATGATTGAGATGAAGAACATTACCAAGTCCTTCGGCACCAATGTCGTGCTCAAGAATGTCTCCATTGCCGTCCGGGGCGGGGAGATCTGCGCCCTGATCGGCGAAAACGGGGCCGGCAAGTCAACTCTGATGAATATTTTGGGCGGCGTTCACCAAATGGATTCCGGTGCAATTTTCATTGATGGCCAGAGGGTCAGGTTCGACACTCCGGCCCAGTCCCTGCGCGCCGGCATTGCCTTCATTCACCAGGAACTCAATCTCATCAACGATCTGCCTATCTTTGAAAACATGTTCATCGGACGGGAACTGAAGGACAGGTGGGGACGCCTGGACCTGAAGGGCATGTACAAAGCCACAGAGGAAATCTTTGCGCGCATGAACATCCAAATCGATCCCGGCACTATGGTGCGAGATCTGGATGCTTCCTACAAGCAGATTGTAGAAATCTGCCGGGCGATAATGATGGATGCTTCGATGATTATCATGGACGAACCGACTACCTCACTGACGGAGCCTGAGATCCGGCGTGTTTTCGAGATGATGAGAACGCTTAAGGAGCAAGGGGTAGGCATCATTTTTATTTCTCATAAACTCGGTGAGGTGATGGAGATCTGCCAGCGCTACTTTGTCCTGCGGGACGGGGAGCTGGTGGCAGAGGGAGAGGTGGCAGATGTCACCACCGACGATCTGGCCCGGTTTATGGTGGGCCATGAACTCAAAATAGATAGGCTCAGCCGGACGAAAAAACTGGGGCAGGAAGTGCTGCGCCTGGAAAATTTCACCCATGCCCGGGATTTCAGGAATATCAATCTCTCGGTGCGGGAAGGGGAGATTCTCGGGGTTACCGGACTGCTTGGCGATGGACGCAGTGCCCTTTTCCAGACAGTCTTCGGGGCTGACCGAAGTGTTTCCGGCAGAATGATTTTCCGCGGCAGGGAAGTGAAAACAGCCAGTACGGAACAGGCTCTGCAGCTGGGCATCGGCTATGTGCCCCGCAACCGCAAGGAAAATGGCATAATTAAAGACATGAATGCTCTGGAAAACGCATCCATTGTCACCTGGCCCCTGTTTTCCAAACGGGGAGTTGTTGACATGGAGCGGCACCGGGAGATCTTCCGGCGCCAGCAGAAGGAGCTGGACATTACTCTACAGAGCTTCTCCGATGCCATTAACACCCTTTCCGGCGGCAACCAGCAGAAGGTTGTACTGGCTAAATGGCTGGCGGCTGATCCCAAGCTGCTTATTTTAGACAATCCAACCCAGGGCGTTGATGTAGGCGCCAAGGAAGAAATCTACAGTACTATCCTGAAACTGGCTGAACAGGGCATGGCCATAGTGGTCTTGTCCAGTGAGGCTCAGGAGATTATTCGCATCTGCGACCGGGCCCTGGTAATGTACCATGGTGAGATTCAAGGGGAAGTCTCGGGCAGCGCAATGACTGAGCATGAGATCATGAGGCTGGCTACCGGCGGAGTACTGGATGCAGTGTAGGGGGCGAGGCAAAATGCAATTGGCGAAAAGCGGTAAAGAAAGGAACCTATTCAAAAGATTGATGGACGCCAGGGCAGCAGATTCCCATGTGGGCATCGCTCTGGTGCTGCTCCTTTTGGTAATAGTGCAGACGCTGGTTTTAGGGTTCGATTATGCATCCTTCGGCCAGTGGTTTAACGCCTGGTTCCGCAATTGGATTAATATCCTGAGAAACAATGCCGGCGTAGGCATTGCAGCCCT
>JAAYSR010000183.1 GCA_012518325.1 Bacillota bacterium | reverse complement strand
GTAGCTGCTCCATTCCTCCAGGGCCAGGGGGCTTTCAGGCCCGGGTTCCACCACCGCGGCCAACAGCAGGGGCAGTTCCCGCTTGAGCTTTAGGCCAAGGCCGGCTAAAATCGCCTCCCTCTCCTGAAAGGCCTCCTGGGAATGAAAATGAGCGATGAGATCATAATAGGTTTCTTCCTGGTCCCGTTCACCTGCCAAGCCTAGGGGAGCGGCCAGGGAGTGCATGCCTGCGGCAGGAAATGTGTGCCGAAAGTCCCAGGAGATCTCCAATACTCCGGTTGCGGTCCCGGCGCTTGCCTGCAAAGGTCCAGGCAGAATCTGGGCTCCCTTTGGCCGATAGCGCAGAGCATACACATATCCGTAAGCCCCCGTGCCTGCCTGGAAAAAGCTTGTCTCCGCTGTCCCAGTTTCTCCAATTTTCTCCCAAAGCCCTCCGTCCTGGGGACGCCGGAAAATTTCCCAGCTGCCCTGGGCTTCCTCAGGGGGAAGTTCTGCAGTCCAGCTCAGCTCCACACCGCCGCCCAGGGGCCAGGCATGTACCACATTCTCTGCCCTTGCTTCGGTGGTCTGAACTTCTGTTTTGTCCAGCACAAGGGACATCGCCTGCCGGCCGCCCCGGGACTTGGCGCTGGCGCTGACCGCAGTCACCCTGCCGTTTTGATCCCGTGCCGCAGCCTGCAGCTGCCAGTTCCCCGGTGCCAAATCCAGGGCACATAACGTGCTTTGCACCGAATCCACTAGGTATGTACCGCCTTCGCCTGTGATCCAGAGCTCCTGGCTGTGATCCAAATCCCCTAGGAGTTCCACACAGGTCAGGCCCGGATCAGTCCGGGTCCAGGTGCAGCCGGCGAGACTTATTAGCAGCAAGAGTAAGTACACCAGTTTTCTTCTCATGGGCCTACCTGCCAATCAACGGGCTCCTGACCCGACTTCAGCAAGAAACTGTTAGTCTTGGAAAAATGGGCGCAGCCAAAGAAGCCCCTGTGTGCCGACAAGGGGCTGGGATGCACCGTTTTCAGCACCAAGTGCCGCCGGTTGGTGATTAATGCCTCCTTGCTCTGGGCATGCCTGCCCCAGAGCAGAAAGACAAGGGGCGTCTCCTTTTCATTCAAGTGCTCTAACACCCGATCAGTAAAGATTTCCCAGCCCCGTCCCCGGTGGGAGCCTGCCTGCCCTTCCCGCACCGTCAGGGTGGTGTTCAGAAGCAGCACCCCCTGGTCCGCCCAGGACTCCAGGCAGCCGTGGCTAGGTATGGGAAGCCCCAAATCGCGGCTGAGCTCCTTGAAAATGTTTTGCAGGGAGGGCGGCTGGGGCACTCCCCTGGGCACCGAAAAGGCCAGGCCGTGGGCCTGTCCCCTCCCGTGGTAGGGATCCTGGCCCAGCAGCACCACACGGGTCGCGGCAAAGGAAGTGCGCTTCAGCGCCTCAAAAATGCTGTACATATCGGGATAGACAGTGGCACTGCGATATTCGTGAATCAGAAAGCGACGTAAGTTTAAGTAATAGTCTTTTTCAAACTCCGGGCCTAAAAGCTTGTCCCAGTCGTTGCCAAGCTCAACTGCCAACTTCACTCACCTGCCTGCACCGCTCAGAGTAATCAGCTGTTCAAACACAGCCCGCACCCCTTCTTCGCCATTGCTGAGGACAATAACAGAGCGGGCCTCCTCCAGGGAACCTGCCAAAAAGACCTGGGCCCCGGGGGCTGTGCCTTCGATTTGATAAAAGTCCGGTTTTCCCTGTACCCGGTAAGGCTCAAGGAGTGCCCTTGCCGTCTCGGGACTGATGATGCCGCCCTCTGCCAGGGCGTGCCAAAGTCTCCTCAGATCATGGGCGGTGGAGAAGAGCTGGGGCTTCAGACCTTCCCTGAGGATGGCGTAAATATTCTCCACGAGCTCCCCGCCGTTAGTTGTGGTATAACCTGCTGCCGCGGCGGCGGGCAGCTGATCTAGGTAATAATAGGCTGTCTGGCTCAAACCCGCAGGTCTTAGCACTTCCTCAGCCACTACATCCCAAGGCCTGCGGCCCGGGACAAGTTCCGCCAGTTTTTCTTCCCAAACCGGCTCCCCACTCCAGGGGCCGAGAACCTGTTTGGCGAGCCTGCCCTGTTCCAGCAGGCGGGCCAGGGCCAGCTGGGCAAAGAAGTGCCTGGCTGAACCCAGGTTGAAGAGGGTGAAGAAGCGGTTTTCCAGCTTATAGCGGCGCTGGGCCAGACCAAAGGCGCCCCGGAACTCGACTTCAGCCCCTTTAGCCGCCTGCACCACTCCGGCAAACTTCTCGCTCACATTCAGGCCGCGGTACCGGCTGTCCCAGGTACTGACCACGTTGGCTCCCTCAAAGTCAAAACTTTCATCGAGCTTCGGCACCACAACCGGCACCTTGAGCTCGTGTCGAATCACCTCGGCGAAGCCGTGGCAGCTTTCTTTTTCCCCGTGGGTGACAAAGACCTTGCCGATATAGCGAAACCGCCTCAGCCAGTTGAGGAGGGCTCCCTGGTCGGCGTGGGCGGAAAAGCCTGTGATTGTCTCAATCTGGGCAGCCACCTTAACCGTCTCGCCGTGGATGCGCACTTCCTTAGCCCCGTCCTGGAGCCTGCGGCCTAGGGTGCCCTCCGCCTGGTAGCCCACTAACAGCACTGTAGCCTGGGGACGCCAGAGATTGTGCTTCAGGTGATGCTTAATCCTCCCGGCGTCTGCCATGCCGCTCGCGGAGATAATCACCAGCCCTCCGGAAACCGAGTTGAGGCGCATAGACTCCTGCACAGTCTCGGTGTAATGCACATGGGGCGCTTCAAAGGGCGAGCGGCCGTCCTCCAGCATCGCCCGGGTCTCGTAGTCAAAGATCCGGGCATGCCTTTGAAATACTTCCGTCGCTTTTGTGGCCAGGGGACTGTCAATATAGATGTTTTGCACCGGGATTTTTCCTTCATCCTGCAAAACCCGCAGGCTGTAAAGAAGGTCCTGGGTTCTGCCCAGGGCGAAGGCGGGAATGAGCAGGTTCCCTCCCCGCTTGACGGTGGAGTTCACCACCTCCGCCAGGCGTTCCAGGCGGTCTTCCCGGTTTTCATGGGCTCTGGTGCCGTAGGTGGATTCGATAATCAAAAGATCCGCTTCGGTGATAAAGGTCGGATCCTGAACGATGGGCTGGTCCAGATTGCCCAGATCCCCTGAGAACACCAGTTTGGTCGTTTGATCCCCTTCAGTCACCCAAAGCTCCACGATGGCCGCTCCGAGAATATGACCGGAGTCGCGAAAACGGACGCGCAGCGAAGGCAGAATAGGCACCTCTTCATCGTAGACCATGCGCCTAAACTGTTTCATCGCTTCATAGGCATCATCTACTGTATAGATGGGGGTCAGGAGCTCCTGTCCCCGGCGGCTGCGCTTGCGGTTCTTACGTTCCACCTCAGACTCCTGAATATAGCCGGAGTCGGCCAGCATAATAGAACACAGGTCGCAGGTAACCGTCGTAGCGTAGATCGGACCTGTAAAGCCGTGCTTGACCAGCTTGGGCAAGAGCCCGCTGTGATCAATGTGAGCATGGGTGAGTACCACCGCATCAATCTCAGCCGGGTTAAAGGGAAAGTCTCCGTAGTTGCGCTGTTTGAGCTCTTCCGGGCCGTGGAACATGCCGCAGTCCACCAGCAGCCTGTTCTCTCCGGACTGGATTAAATAGCAGGCGCCGCTGGTTGTTTCCGCAGCACCTAAGAACTGTATTCTCACCTGGCATCCCCCTCGCCGGCTGAGAACTGATAGACTGTACTGTGCCTGTAGCGCTGCCGGGGGTATAAAACCGCGCTGGGAAAATGGGGGAAGCGCAGGCTGTTCGGGAAGAACTGGGTCTCCAGGCAAAAACCCGAACGCCAGGGATGCGGCTCGCCTGTCAAGAAGTTGCCGCTGTAAAACTGAATGCCGGGCTTGGTGGTCCAGACCTCCAAAGCTCTTCCAGTTTCAGGCTGTTCTGCCCGGGCCGCCAGCACCAGGCCGGGTCCCCGGCGGTTAAGGATCCAGTTATGGTCATAGCCCCGGCCGAGCTTGATCTGTTCATGATCTGAATCAATCTCGGCTCCAATGGCTTTCTTTTTCCGGAAGTCCAGGGGGGTGCCCTCTACCTGCAAGATTTCACCGACAGGCAAACCCTCTGAGTTAATGGGGGTGAAAAAGTCGGCATAGATCGCCAGCTCATGGTCGAGGATGGAAGTCCCTTCCTCACCTGAAAGGTTAAAGTAGGCGTGGTTGGTCAGATTGACCACCGTAGGCCGGTCCGTCTCTGCCTCATAATCCATGCACAGGGCACCGGGCCTCTCGCCGGGCCGGTATGTCACCTTAACCTTGAGGCTGCCGGGATAGCCTTCTTCCCCGTCGGGGCTGCAATAGCTGAGTTCCAGCCCTTCGCCAAACTCGGTCTCTACTGACTTGGCCTCCCAGACCACTTTGCCGAAGCCCTTAGGCCCGCCGTGAATATGGTTGCGGCCGTCATTGGCTGCCAGTTTATAAGTCACACCTGCCAGTTCAAACTCGGCGTTTTCAATCCGGTTGGCATGGCGGCCTACAATCACCCCCAAGGAACTTGTGCATTGAATATAGCCGTCTAAACTGCCGTAGCCTAAGACGACATCCGCGAGCCTCCCTTGCCTGTCCGGCGCGTACACGCTGACTATCGCCCCGCCGTAGTTGGTGATCCAGGCGCTGCATCCTCCGCCTAGATCCAGGGTAAACAGATACACCTCTTTGCCCTGATGAGTACCCCAAGTCTTGCTTTCCATTGCCCTCACCTTTCTTAGATTTTAGCTGCAGCCGAAAAAGAAAAGGTTTTCCAGTAATTCTAGCGAACATACTCATTCACACTTTCGGAGATCAGCACGTGAATTCCTGCTGAAGAGGGAAACTAGATGCGAGGTGTTGTTTTCATGGCTGAGAAAAAAAGAGCGGTCTTTCTAGACCGCGACGGAGTGCTCAATAAATCCCTGGGCCGCAGGCCCCCCAATAACCCTGAGGAGCTGGTTCTCTTTCCCGGCGTCCCCGAAGCGGTTGCCAGGCTCAACGAGGCGGGGCTCCTCACCTTTGTGGTAACCAACCAGGGCGGCGTTGCCCTAGGCTATATGACCCCGGAAGAGCTGGATAAAATTCACAACAGACTCGCGGAGGAAGTGGCCAAAGGCGGAGGCATTTTTACAGAGATTATGGCCTGCACCCACCGCCCCCGGGCAGGCTGCGCCTGCCGCAAGCCCAAGCCCGGCATGCTTCTGGCTTTGGCGGAGAAATACAATGTGGATCTGAGGCGGAGCTTCATGGTGGGGGATCGGGACATGGACATCGAGGCCGGCAAAGCCGCCGGCGCCACCACCATCCTGATTGAATCAGACGAAAAAACAGGGCAGGTGCCTGATTACACCTGCCCGGACCTGCCTGCCGCCAGCGAACTCATCGTCAGCCTGCTCTAGGCCTATTCGCCCCGGCCCCGCTCGAAAACGGCGTAGAGGGCCAAGAGGTACGAAGTCATGCCAAAGCCCGCAATCTGACCGACACAGACAGGGGCGATTACGGAACGGGCACGAAACTCTTCCCTGGCCTGAATATTGCTGAGATGCACTTCAATGGTGGGGATCTCCACTGAAGATATGGCATCCCGCAGGGCGTAGCTGTAAATCGACAGGGCCCCTGGATTAAAGATAATCCACTGGTATGTGCCCTTGGCCCTGTGGATCCGGTCAATCAGCGCCCCTTCCTCGTTGGACTGGAAAAAATCAATTTCCAGCTCCAGCTGGGATGCCAGGGCGGCAATCTCCTCATTGATCTGATCCAGGGTCATAAATCCGTACACTTCAGGTTCGCGCTGCCCCAAAAGGTTTAAATTTGGGCCGTGCAGTACTAACACTTTCATTTTAGCTCCTCCTCCATAAAAGTTGCCAGTCGGTCAAGTTTGCGAACTAACGCCCGATACTTCTCGGGCTTTAGGGACTGGGGACCGTCGGACAGTGCCAGCTCGGGATCGCTGTGCACTTCAATCATCAGTCCGTGGGCACCCGCAGCCAGCGCAGCCATGGACAAAGGTTCAATCAGGTTCCAGTCGCCGGAGCCGTGGCTGGGATCAACCACCACCGGCAGATGGGTCAGGTGCTTTAAAATGGGCACTGCACTGATATCCAGGGTGTTCCTGGCATAGGTATGGCTGAAGGTGCGAATGCCCCGTTCGCAGAGGACCACCTGGGAGTTGCCGGCAGCCAGGATGTATTCTGCCGCCAGGAGCAGCTCCTCAATGGTGGCCGCCACACCCCGCTTCAACAGGACAGGCTTCCTCTGGGCCCCCACCTTGCGCAGCAGAGCATAGTTCTGCATGTTCCGGGCTCCAATTTGGAGCATATCCACATACTCTGCCACCAATTCCACTTCCGCTTCTGACATCACCTCGGTGACAACGGGCATTCCCGCCGCCCTGCCTGCCTCCTGCAGATAGCGCAGGCCCTCTTCGCCAAGGCCCTGAAAGCTGTAGGGCGATGTGCGCGGCTTATAGGCTCCCCCCCTCAGGATCTGGGCTGAACCTTTGACTGCCTGGGCAATTTTCATAATCTGCTCCCTGTCCTCTACCGAACAGGGGCCGGCGATGAAGACCGGGCTTCCGCCGCCGATCTGGACATTGCCCACCTCGACGACTGTGTCCTGGGGCTGATGTTCTCTGCTGACCAAGTGAAGTGACTCCACAGTGACAACCTCCTACTGTGCCCATTCTATCAGAAAAGCCGGCCTTCTGGAAGATCCAGAAGAGCCGGCTTCTGTTGATGAAGGATTATGCACTTGCTTTCAGGGCATCCACCAGGCCTGCCAGGGTCTGGGCTGCATCCCCTGCAACGAAGATGCAGTTGGGAGCGTCGTAGAGCGTGTTCTCCACTCCGGCATAGCCCGGAGAGCGATCCAGGTTGTAGATCACCACATGGCGTGCGTGCTCCACGTTGAGGATCGGCATGCCGTAAATCGGGGTGCCTTCGTGGGTGTTGGCCGCGGGGTTAATCACGTCATTGGCCCCCACCACAACCGCCACATCTACTTCCTTAAACTGTTCATTGATTTGATCCATTTCCAGCATCAGCTCATAGGGAATGTCAACCTCCGCCATGAGAACATTCATATGGCCGGGCATGCGGCCGGCTACCGGGTGCACCGCGATTTCCACACGTACGCCCCGGGCTTCGAGATGTTCCACCAGGCGTTTGACCTGGCCTTGGGCCTGGGCCAAAGCCATACCGTAGCCGGGTACAATGACCACCCGCTTAGCGGCCTGCAGCAGGGCCACTGGGTCCGCATCAGCTGATTTGGGGTCTGCCTCCGCGTTGCCCGCGGCCGCTTCAGCAGACGCCTCACCTTTGGCTGCTGCAATCAGCTGAGCCAGGCTGTCCTTGGCATCGCCCAGGAGCATCTGCACCCGGTCCATCTCATAGAGGCTGTTGTCCACTCCGGCATAACCCGGCTTGGTGTCGTAGTTGCAGATGATTACATGCTTGGCCCTGTCAGCCCGGATGATGGGCATGCCGTAAATGGGAGTGCCCTCCAGTTCAATCGCCGCGGGGTTCACCACGTCATTGGCGCCGACAATGACCGCCAGGTCCGCCTCCTCGATAAAGGCGTTGATCTCATCCAGCTCATACAGCTGGTCGTAAGGCACATCCACTTCAGCCAGAAGCACGTTCATATGCCCGGGCATGCGGCCGGCTACCGGGTGAATCCCGTAGCGGACTTCCTTGCCCTGGCTCTGCAGAAGTTCGCCGAACTGCTTCACCTGGCCCTGGGCCTGGGCCAAAGCCATGCCGTAGCCGGGAATGATGACGACTTTTTTGGCGGATCTCAGCTTGCCGGCCAAGTCTTCCTTCGGTTCCTCGGCAGCAGGCTCAGAGGTCTTTTCGCCCTTCAGCACAGCCATGAGCTTGGCAATGCTGTCTTTGGCATCGCCGAGCAGGAGCTCCACTTTATCCATCTCGTAGAGGCTGTTGTCAACCCCTGCGTAGCC
>JAAYSR010000182.1 GCA_012518325.1 Bacillota bacterium | reverse complement strand
TCAGTGGACAGTTCACCCCTCGCTATTTTGCAAAAAAGGCAATCACTTGACACAGTCAGTCACCCCTTTTTACCGAGTAAACGGCCTGTCACGCCGGCAGAATCAGCTTCCAGAACCTGGACCGGGACAATCTCGCCCACCAGGTCCCGATCGTCCTGCACCGGGAAGACTACCTTTACGTAATTATCTGTATGCCCGACAGCATGTCCTTCTTGCAGCTGTTCCACCAAGACATCGACGTTTTGGCCAATAAATGAATAATGGAAGCGTTCAGACATTGCTTCCCCTGCATGTATTAGACGCTTACTGCGATCTTCCTTCTCCCGTGACGGAATTTGCCCCGGAAATCTGGCAGCGGCTGTCCCTGCACGTTTCGAATACTGGAAGACATGGATCTTGCTGAACTCTGCCTGCCTTGCTACCTCCAGAGTCTCCAGGAAGTCTGCTTCAGTCTCACCTGGGAAGCCCACCATGATATCTGTGGTGATGGCAATCCCCGGCACTTTGGCCCGCAGCGTGTCCACAACATCCAAGAACTGCCGGCTGGTATAGCTGCGCTTCATCCGCTTCAGGACAGCGTCACTCCCGCTTTGCAGGGGAATATGCAAATGGCGGCAGACAGCCGGGTGCCCCGCTGCCAGCTCAATCAGCTCCTCAGTAACTTCGTGGGGATCAACGGAACTGATGCGTAAGCGCAGAAGTCCCTGTATATCAGCAATTTTTCCGGCGATGGCCGCCAATGTCAGAGGCGGAACAAGATCAGCGCCGTATAGACCAAGATGGATGCCGGTCAGCACAATTTCCTTGTAACCTAGTGAGATGATTTGTTCTGCCTGTTCAAGCACGCTCTCTGGCGCCCTGCTGCGCGACGGTCCCCTGGCAAAGGGCACCCGGCAGTAGGTGCAAAACTGATCACAGCCATCCTGGATCTTAAGTGTAGCCCGTGTCCGTCCGGAAAAGTCCAGTGACGGGAGATCCTCAAACTCGGAAACCTGAAAAATGTCGTCAACCAGAGACCGCTGCTCCCCCTGCCCTAACGCCTCAACCTGCTCTAAGATACGGCTGCGTCCGTCTGTACCCACGACCAGTGTGACTCCTTCCAAAGCAGCCACATCTTCAGGGGCGGTCTGGGCCAAACAGCCCATCACCACGACCTTGGCATTTGGATTTCGCTTATGGGCGCGCCGAATCATCTGGCGTGACTTGCGGTCACCCAGATTCGTCACGGTACAGGTATTGATCAAGTAAACATCGGCCACATCCTGGAAATCCACAACACGGTACCCGGCATCTAAGAACTGAGTCACAACTGAATCGGTATCGTATTGGTTCACCTTGCAGCCGAGGGTGGTCACAGCAAGTCTTTTTGCCTCGTGCATTATCCTAAATCTCCCCATTTATATCCAATGATGCTCAAGAGAACCAGGCCTGCCGTTTCGGTGCGGAGGATGCGCGGACCAAGCGTTACCGCCTGAGCCCCGGCCGACTGAAGAGTCTCGGCCTCCTCAGGGGAAAATCCCCCCTCAGGCCCCACGATCACTGACACCCTGGCAGGCTTACCCTGCAAGTCCTTAAGACCTTGATCTCTTTCCGCTTCATAGGCCAACACAACGAGCTCGCCTTCACTTTGGCGTTGCTGTACGTTTGCGGCAAGCTCTGCGAAGGAATGCAGCCTACTGACTTCCGGCACGCGGGTGCGTCCGCATTGCTTAGCTGCCTCCAGAGCAATGCGCTGCCAGCGCTCGCGCCTGGTTTTGGCCTTCTTCTCTTCAAGTTTAACAACTGTATACCGCGATGTGAAGGGGACAATTTCAGCTGCCCCTAATTCAACTGCTTTTTGTATAACAAGATCCATCTTGTCCCCTTTGGCCAAACCTTGCCAAAGGGTTAGAACCAGAGGTGATTCCTGGTGTCCGGGCAGCCTCTCATCTACCGCTCCAACAACTTCGGGCCCAGTCTTCTTTATGCGTACCAGATAAACGCAACCCTCCGGATCAACGCATTCAATTCTGTCATCCACGTTCAGGCGCAGCACCCTGGTGATGTGATGGGCGTCATCACCTGAAATTACCACCTGGCCGTCCCTTGACGGTCCTGTTTGCAGAAAGAACCTAGCCAGCTGAATCACCTCGCTGGAACAGATACCCTACCCATTCCCCCATCATGATACGGCGCAGAAGGCGGAAACCAGCTTCATTGGCCAGAGACAGGATTTCTGCATCCTTGTCCTGAATCACACCGGCAGCAATAAAAAAACCTCTCGGGGCGAGTGCACGCTTTATTTCTGCCATCATTGGCCCAATGACATGGGCCACAATATTGGCAACCACCACCTCGGGAGTTCCCTTAAGGTCCCCTAAGCTGCCCTGGTTGATGGGAAAGTCGAGATTGTTTGTATCTCGATTCTCCCTTGCAACTCTCACCGCGACAGGATCAGTGTCTACTGCCTGAACATGAGCCCCCAGTTTAGCTGCGACAATGGCCAGGATGCCGGAGCCGGTCCCTATGTCCCAGAGCACCTTTCCATCAAGGTTGAGGTTTTGCAGAAACTCTATGCACATCGCTGTGGTGGGGTGGGTTCCACTGCCGAAGGCCATGCCCGGATCCAGCCGCACTACCGTGTCCGCTTCGCCGGCATCCGGTGCCCCGGTTTCCCAGGACGGCTGAATCCATACCCG
>JAAYSR010000181.1 GCA_012518325.1 Bacillota bacterium | reverse complement strand
TGAATGGTAACATCCAGGGCTGTAGTAGGCTCGTCGGCAATCAGGAGCTTCGGGTTGCAGGCCAAGGCAATGGCAATAACCACCCGTTGCTTCATGCCGCCGGAGAATTGGTGGGGATACTCAATATGGCGTTCCCTGGGGATGCCCACAAGCTCCAGCATCTCCTGGGCCCTTTCCAGTGCCTGCTTTTCCGAAAGGCCCTCGTGGATGCGCAGGCTCTCTGCAATCTGTTCCCCTACTGTAAAGACGGGGTTTAGGGAGGTCATCGGGTCCTGGAAGATCATGGACATATCCTTGCCCCGCACCTCGTCCATTTTAGCTGCAGGAAGGCTGAGGATATCCCGCCCGTCCAAAAGCAGCTTATCGCACTCTACGACGCCGGGGGGATCAGGAACTAATCGCATGATGCCTAAAGCAGCAGTTGTCTTCCCCGCGCCGGTTTCCCCCACCAGGCCAATGGTCTGTCTGTATTTCAACTTCAGATCAAAGCCGTTGAGGGCCCTGACAATTCCGTCGTCAGTTTCGTAACGCACAACTAAATTTTCAACGTCTAAGATATATTCACTCTTGTTGTCTTTCATCTCGTACACCTTTTTCACCGTTTTAATTTTGGATCCAGTGCATCACGCAAGCCGTCGCCAATCAGGTTCAAAGACAGTACCGTGACCATGATGGCCAGGCCGGGAAAGAGGGTCATATAACTGTAACCGCGGATATAGGCCCGCCCTGAGGCAAGCATGCTCCCCCACTCAGGGGCCGGGGCAGGTACGCCAAGCCCCAGGAAACTCAGCTGCGCCGAGGAGATGATGGCGGATCCTACACGCAAAGTCGCTTGCACGATGATCTGAGAGACACAGTTGGGCAGCACATGCAGCAAAACTATCTGCCACTCAGGCATACCGATGGCCCGGGCAGATTCGATGAATTCTTCTGCACGCACCGTCATGGCCGCCGCCCTGGCTACCCGGACGAAGGGCGCGGTACTGGCAATACCGACCGCCAGCATCAGGTTCGCAGTGCTCTTGCCCAGGGCCGACACCACCGCAATGGCCATGAGAACACTGGGTATGGAAGAGAAGATGTCAGTCAGGCGCATGATGATGTTCTCAAAGGGTCCTCCGATGTATCCGGCTGCTGCACCCAGGGTTGCTCCCAGGACTAAGGCAATCAGCACCGCCACAACACCTACCGCCACTGAATAGCGTGCTCCCCACACCACCCTGGCCAGGATGTCCCTGCCCATATCATCGGTTCCGAACCAATGCTTGGCTGATGGACCCTGCAGGCGCTCTCTGATGTTCATGCCGATTACGTCTTCCTGATAATCAAAAATCACTGGCGCCAGTAAAGCCAAGGAGACAATACCAAGCATCAAAACAAGACCGATAATGGCCCCCTTGTTTTTCCTCAGCTGCCGAAACATCGTAACTAAGGTGCTTCTCTTTTTGTATTTCTGTGAAGCTCTTAAATTTGTACTAGTGCTCATATGCTCATCCTCATTTTGTATATTGTGCTTTGATCCGCGGATCCACATAGGCATAGACAATATCAATAATTAAGTTGGCGACGCTGACCAGCAGCGTTGTCATCACCAAAGCTCCGGTAACCATGGGAATGTCGCGTTGCTCGATGGCATCCACTACCAGCCTGCCTACGCCCGGCCAGGCAAAGACCGTCTCCGCTAACACAGATCCGCCCAATACGTTGCTGAACTGAACACCAAAGACCGTGATAATTGGAATCAAGGCGTTCTTAAGCGCATGCTTGCGAATTACATTGCGCTCCGATACGCCTTTGGCCCGTGCCATGCGCAAGTAGTCCTGGCGGGTTACATCCAGCATGGATGAACGGGTGGTTCTGGTCATAAAGGCGGCGAGACCTGCTCCAATACAAAAGGCAGGCATCAGGATACTGGAAAACCCGGTGTATCCCCCTGAGGGAAGCCAGCCCAGCTTGAGGGAAAACAGGATAATTAATAAAAGCCCCAGCCAGAAGTTGGGCATGGACAGGCCCAAGAGCGCCAGAACCATACTGATGGTGTCCCTCCAGGAGTTCTGGTGTACGGCAGCGATAATTCCCAGGGGAACAGAAATGCCTACCGCGATAATCATGGTAAAGGAGGCGAGTTTCAGGGTATTGGGCAGCCGCTCCAGATAGACCTTCATCACATCTTGCTTGGAAACGTAAGATGTGCCAAGGTCCCCCCGCAAAAGTCCCCAAATGTATCTGAAGTAACGCTCCAATAGGCTGCCTTTCAAGCCCATTTGCTCCCGGAGAGCGTCTAGTTCTTCTTCTGTGGCGTCTGGCCCGGCTACAGAATAGACCGGGTCGCCGGAAGCCACGTCCATAATAGCGAAAATAATGAAGGCTACCGCGAGCAGCACCGGGATAAGCAGCAGAATTCGTTTAAAGATATATCTGTGCATGTTATCATCCTCGTATTTCTTAGTCAAAAGGGGTGTATGACAGTACCATACACCCCTTCATGGGGCAAGATTAAGTCTTCATTCAGTTGCTATCTGCTCCGATTAGTTAAGCGGCAAAGCGATATAGCGGTAGTCATGTTTTGCAGTGCCGATCCATTTGACACCGGTGATGCCCTTCTTGATGCCGATGTTGATCATCGAGGTGGCGATGGGCACGATTGGGCATCTTTCGAAGAGATAGAGTTCGATCTCATGATACATCTTTTCACGTACCTCAGGATCCATCTCTACAAGGGCAGCGTCAATCATCTCGTTGAGCTTAGCGTCCTTGATATTGCCGCGGTTGCTGCCGTTTTTGACCAGCTTGCCGTCTACTTCATAGCTGCCGTACATGTTGCGCACGGTGAAGTCAGTTCCGTCAGCGTCAGTCCATTGATAGAGGCAGAACTCATAGTCAAGGGCTGCATCGTTTAAAACTGCCTTAAGGGCAGCGGTTTCCATTTTCACGAGCTGCAGATTAATGCCGATTTTGGCAAGGTCGCTTTGCAGAATCAGAGCCATGTTTTCCTTGGCAGTATCGTTGTAGATTACTGTAAAGGAAAGGTCGCCGGGCTTGTAACCGGATTTGGCCAATTCTTCTTTAGCTTTGTCCAGATCGTACTCGTAAACCGGGATGTCCTCGTACAAGCCGAACTGTCCCCGGTTGATGAAGTTGTTATGCACAGTCCCTACGCCGTTGTAGCCAACAAGAATCATGGATTCCTTGTCGGTAGCATGGGCAATGGCCCTGCGGACATGGACGTTGTCAAGGCCTGGTTTTTCGTTGTTCAGGGCGATATAAAGCATAACAACGTTGGGAATGGAAACGAGTTCGAGATTCTTGTCGTTTTCGATGTAGGGAAGGTCGGTGGCCAGCGGATCAACACAGACGTCGATTTCACCGGTCTGCAGAGCGATCAGTCTGGAGGACTCTTCTTTGATCAGGCGGAAGACAATCCGGCGTGTCGGGGACTTTTCGCCGTGGAAGTGCTCGTTGCGCACAAAGGAGACGTAGTCGCCGGGCACCCAGCGCTCAACGGCAAACAGTCCGGTTCCGATTTGATAGCCGAACTCCTGGCCTTCAGTCAGTTTTTCCGAGAGAATGCTCATGGACTTATGTGCTAAGAGCACCAGAAACTCCTGACTTGGTTTTTCAATGGTGATGGCGATATGGCGATCGTCTATGATCTCCATATTGGTAATCAGGGATACCTTGGATTTGGTAAAGGAAGACTTGTCAGCACGTTCGTAAGTATACTTGATGTCCTCAATCACGAAAGGAGTGCCGTCGGAGAATTTGACACCTTCGGGAACCTCAAAGGTGAAAGTGCATCCATCTTCAGACACGGTCCAGGAACTGGCTAGACCAGGGATGATCTCCCCAGTGTCGGGATCAATGTCCACAATGGTCTGATGGGTAAGCAAAAATGCCATCATGTTTGCGTCGGTGTTGGAACCCTGGGGATCCAAGGTAGTAACGTCATTGGCTACGCCGATTGTAATCGTATCCTGGTAATTTGCTGCCGCGAGGGACGGAATGGCACCTACATTCAAGAGCATTGCCAAACACAGTACATACGCCAATCCTTTAAAACGTTTGTTCATAAACTTACCTCCACATTGCATTTTTCGTCGAGTACTTTGACAAATGGCATTAATTAGAGAAGACTTTCACAAATACATCCCACTGACCCCACAATACGGTCATTTAAGCCCTACTGAATGACCCCACCTCCGTGCCTCAATTTATTAATCTAATCGCCCAAATCACCTAGATACAATGAATGGGACCATGATCATTGCTTGTCCACAATGAGCTTGAGCCCCGGCCACGTCGAATCATAAGCATCTAGGTTAACAAATCTGGGTTTAGTTTTGATATTTATTCAACATGTTAGGGCAACAATCCTGCCTGTTTAGGCACATCTGCGGGTTGTTAAATTTAGTTGAATACTGGCGAAAACCCTGTCGCAATCAGGCTTCACCCTCAGCTGCATGGGAGATCTGTGAGCCCCTGAAAAAGTACAGCCGACACTGCAGGCGCACCTGCCAATGTCGGCTTCATTGTCTTATGTACTAGCTAAC
>JAAYSR010000180.1 GCA_012518325.1 Bacillota bacterium | reverse complement strand
GGCCATGATGTTGATGGAATAAACGGTGACCTCCCGGGCTTTCCGCTCTACGGACACACCCTGCCTGTCCAGCTCATACAGCTTTTTTCCTCCTACTTTTACTGCCGAAGCCATGGGGGGGATCTGCATAATGGTGCCTTGGAAAGACGCCAATGCCTCACCCAGCATGCTTGGAGTGATGGAGAAATCGGTGTTCAGATCGCAGGTAGCACCGCTGGCGTCCTGGGTTGAAGTGGAAATGCCCAGGGTCAGCTCTACGATATAGGTCTTGTCCTCTTCCAGGAGGTACTTGGACAGTTTGGTTGCATTGCCGACCAGGATGGGCAGCACTCCGCCTGCCCCTGGATCGAGGGTGCCGGCATGCCCCACCTTCCTGGTCCGCAGCTGCTTGCGGATAAAGCTCACCACCTGGTGAGAACTCATTCCTGGAGGCTTAAGAACATTAATTATGCCATTCATGCAATTCACCTGTAATCAAAAAGTGCTCCGCCAGCTTCACTACCTGGGCCGCCACAGTGTGCAGATCTCCAGAGAGAGTTGCACCGGAGGCCAGCCTGTGCCCTCCCCCTCCGATATGGCGCGCCAAGCTGCCTACGTCAACGTGATTTGCCCGCAGACCCACCTTGATTTGGCCTGGGGAGATTTCCCTAAAAACCATGGCGATTTCAGCAGTGTTCAGCATACGGACAAAACTGACAAAGTAATCGCTGGACTTGGGATCCACCCCGTACTCGGCGAATTGGCGATGGCTTACTGTCATCCAGGCCAGCCTGCCGTGTTGTGCGGTTTGCAGTCCAGACAGGGCCGCTCCCAAAAGCTGCAGAAAACCTAGGGGGCGGCTGGAAAAGATCTCCCTGGCGATGGCGGCCGGATCAATGCTGAACTGCAAAAGTTCCCCGGCAATAAACATAACCTCGCTGGTAGTGTTGGCATGGCGGAAACCGCCTGTATCGCCCACAATGCCGCCGTAGACGGCCGCAGCAATCTTGTTGTCAAATGAAACATTCAGCTCACGCAAGATGCGGTAGACAATGATGCTGGTGGCAGCTTCATCGGGATTCACATACACAATATCCCCAATTCCCCGGCCCCGCCGGTGGTGATCAATGTTCACCAGACGCTTGGCGTTTATTACACCCTCCTTGATGCTGCCTGTCCGCTCGGGCTCGCAGTCAACCACTACCACGCAGCTGTCGCCTGCGGCAAAGCCCGAGGGGATGTGTTCGATCAGTTCCAGACCCTCCCAGCTGAGCTCAGCAGGAACCGGATCGGCACTGACAACCCTGCAGCTTTTCCCCAGCTGGATCAGGCCGAAATACAGGCCGAGCATGGCGCCCAGGGAATCTGGATCGGGACTCTCATGCCCCACCACAATGAAGTCGTCTTCATCTTTGAGATACTGAACAACTTCCTGGAGGCTATTCATGCTCACCTTCATCACCCTTCGATGATTGAAGCGTCCGAAGCAGCGCATCCATTTTTGCACCCTGCTCAAGGGAGGGGTCAAATGCAAAGATGATCTCCGGTGTATGCCTGATTCTCAAGCGCTTAGACAGTTCAGAGCGGACAAAGCCTTTGGCCCTGTTCAATCCCTCCAGGGTCCTGCGGCGTTCCTCCTCGCTGCCTAACTGGCTGTAATAGACCTTGGCCCAGGACAAGTCCCGTGACAGTTCTACATCAGTAATACTGATCATGCCCAGGCGGGGGTCTTTCACTTCCCTTGCAATAATGCTGCTTACTTCACGTTTAATATCCTCGGCGATCCGTTCTAGCCGATCTGCCATATCTATCACCTTCCTACAGGCTCCGTTCCACCTTTACCATAGTGAAGGCTTCAATAACGTCACCCTCTTTAATGTCATTGAACTTTTCAATGCCGATGCCGCATTCGTAGCCGTGGGTGACTTCTCTCACATCATCTTTGAAACGCTTCAGTGAAGATATCTTGCCCTCATGAATGATAACATTATCCCGCAGCACGCGCACTTCAGCAGAACGGACGATTTTGCCTTCCTGCACATAGCTGCCTGCGATAACTCCCCCTGGGATCTTGAAGGTCTGGCGCACTTCAGCCCGGCCAAGAGTTTCCTCTTTGAACTCAGGATCGAGAAGTCCCGCCATGGCCGCTTTCACATCATCCAGCAGATTGTAGATAATCCGATAGACCCTGATATCAACCCCGTCGCGCTCGGCGGCTTTCCGGGCATTTGGCTCAGGACGTACGTTAAATCCAATAATTACCGCATTGGAGGCGGTGGCAAGCAATACGTCTGATTCAGAAACAGCTCCCACACCCTGGTGGATTACATTGACCCTGACCTCATCGGTGGACAGTTTTTCCAGCGAGGAGCGAACTGCTTCCGCTGAACCTTGAACGTCAGCCTTGATTACCAGGTTGAGCTCTTTCACGTCGCCTTCCTGAATGCGCTGGAAGAGATCATCCAGGGTAACCCGGCTTGTGCGGCTCAGGTCTTTGTCACGCTGCTTCTCCTGGCGGATGGAGGCCACCTGGCGGGCGGTCTGCTCATCCTTCACCACAACGAATATATCCCCTGCTTCAGGCACTTCGGTAATGCCCAGAACCTCTACCGGCGTAGAAGGCCCGGCTTCTTTGATATTTTCCCCCTGATCATTAATCAGAGCCCTGACTTTGCCGCAGACATTGCCAACACAGAAGGCGTCTCCGACACGCAGCGTACCTGAAGAGATCAGCACCGTGGCAACCGGACCCCTTCCCCGGTCAAGCTTGGCGTCAATTACTGTGCCCCGGGCAGGACAGGTGGGATCTGCCTTCAGATCTTCCATTTCGGCTACAAGGAGGATCATTTCTAAGAGCTCATCAATACCCTCATGATGCAGAGCGGAAACATTGACCGCAATGGTATCGCCGCCCCATTCCTCAACAACCAGCCCGTATTCTGTCAGCTCCTGCTTCACCCGGTCCGGATTGGCGGCCTGCAGATCCGTTTTGTTGATGGCCACAATAATCGGCACATTGGCTGCTTTGGCATGGTTCAATGCCTCAACCGTCTGGGGCATGACTCCGTCATTGGCTGCCACCACCAGCACCGCGATGTCGGTGGCCTTGGCTCCCCTGGCCCTGATGGCAGTAAATGCTTCGTGGCCGGGAGTGTCCAAGAACGTGATGGGCCTGCCGTTGTACTCAATCTGGTAAGCTCCGATGTGCTGAGTAATGCCGCCGGCTTCTGTGGCGGTCACCTTGCTCTTGCGGATTGCATCCAGGAGGGTGGTCTTGCCATGGTCTACGTGTCCCATAATCGTCACAACCGGGGGACGGGGCTCCTGCAGTGCAGGATTCTCGCTGACCTCGGCAAAGACTTCTTCTGCCAGGTCCCTCTCTGGGGCTGTTTCTGCCCCAAACTCGGCAGCAACTATGGTGGCAATATCAAAGTCAACGGATTGGGCTAAGGAAGCCATAACGCCGATTTTCATCAGCTGTCTGATTACTTCTGTACCCGCCACTCCCAGCTTTTGGGCCAGTTCCTGTACTGGCACCTGTTCGCCCAGAGTGATTACCTTGGCTTCCTTTACCTTGCCGGCTGGCCTTTCCTGCTGCGGCGCCGGACCCTTCTTCTTGCGCTTCTTATTATTCGGAACATCCTTTTCCTTCCGTTCGTCCACGGCGCGCTTTTTCACCTTTTTCACCTTGGGTTCATCGCCGAGGTCATCAACCGGAACTTCCACTTCTTCTTCTGGGGCCAGATAGTGCTCACGCAGCATATTGGCAATGTCCGGTTCTATGGAACTCATATGATTGGAGACATCTGCCCCCAAATCATTCAAAAACTCGACTACAACCTTACTTTCCAACCCGAGCTCTTTCGCCAACTCGTAGATTCTTATTTTTTTCATCAGCATCACTCCTAATTTTTCTCCTGCACTGACCCTTTGACCTGATCCCGAATCACGTTGGCAAAATTGCGATCAGTTACTCCTAAGACCGCCCGTGGCGATTGGCCGATAGCTTGACCGAAAAGGTCCTTTTCACCGTATACTAGAAAACTTACATTGTGATTTTGAGCCAGTGAGCTAAACTTGCGGTACGTATTGGCAGAGGCGTCCTCTGCGATCAGGAGGAAAAGTACTTGTCCTCTCCTGACGCTGTTTTCCACTGCCCCTTCTCCCGTGACAATTTTTCCGGCACGCCTGGCTAAACCTAGATAACTATAGACTTTGCTCATGCAAAACCCTCTTCAAATCAGCAAAGACATCTTCGCCGACACTTACTTCCAGGGATCTTTCCAACTGCCGACCCTTGCGAGCTTTCTCGAGGCATTCTTCCCTGGCGCAGATATAGACCCCGCGCCCGGAACGCTTTCCGGTTAAGTCTAATCCCACTTTACCATCGGGTTCGCGGACCACACGGACCAGGTCCCTCTTGGGCCTAGTTTCGCGGCATCCCACGCAAGTACGCATGGGGACATGCTTTTTGCGCATAGCATATCACCTATTCCTCATCATCAAAGTTGAATTTAATTGAATCCAACTGGGACAGATCTGTGATAACTTTCTCTTTCTTCTTTTTCTGCTTCCCGGTCTCCTGCTTTTC
>JAAYSR010000179.1 GCA_012518325.1 Bacillota bacterium | reverse complement strand
GGCCTGGTGCTGCTGGTTTGGAAAGCCTGGGGGTCGGTGCAGGGAGTGCTTGCAGGCCTGGTTTTCGGTTTGAGCATTGTGCTCCTTTATGGTGCCAGTACGCTGTACCACTGGGTGCAGACAACGCCCGGCAAGGAACTGATTCTGCGCAAGCTGGACCATATCTCCATCTATCTGCTGATTGCGGGAACGTACACGCCTGTGCTGTACTATGGACTGGAGGGGACATGGCGCTGGATGATGCTGGCTGTCATTTGGGGGCTCTGTGCTCTGGGCGCGGTTTTGAAGATCTGGTTAGTGGGCTTGCCCCGGGGTCTGACTGCCGCTTTTTACCTGGCTCTGGGCTGGATGGCGGTTATTCCCTTTAATCAGCTGATCCAGACTCTGCCTGGGCCGGCATTGGTGCTGATGGTGGCAGGCGGAGCTTCTTACACTTTTGGTGCGGTTGTCTACGCCACTAAGATTTTCAATTTTGTGCCGAAGAAGTTTGGCTTCCACGAGATCTTTCACATTTTCGTCGGCTTAGGTACAGTGCTGCATTTCTTGATGATCTTTCTCTTTGTGCTGTAAGGAAAGGAGTATGTTGCTGGCAGATGGCAAAATATAAAGATGTAGTCCTCATTTTCATTATCACCTGTTTGTACCATACGATGAATCAGATGTTTGTGCCCACCCTGCCCCTGTATATAACCGGCCTGGGAGGCAGTGAATCGGTGGTTGGAGCCATCGTCGGGATCCTGTCTCTGGGAGCAATTGCGGCGAAAGTCTTTTTCGGCAGGATGTCCACCCGCACTTCCAATCTTTTGGTCCTCCGCATCGGGCTGGTGATTGCAACCTGCGTCCTGCTCTTATACCATCCTTTTTGGGGCTTTGGCTTTCTAGCCCTGGTGCGCGTTATTCAAAGCATTGGACTGGCAGGCTTTCTCACTGGATCCCAGGGCATGCTTTCGGAGTACACCGGACCGAATAATCGCGGCACGTTCTTTGGCGTATTCGCAGCGATGATGGGTCTCGGCATGACCGCCGGACCTGTGCTGGGCAGTTTCCTGGCGGAGCGGTTCAGCTATTCCGTTCTTTTTTGGGGAGCAACCTTGGTTGTGGGCCTGGCCATGGTCTGCAGCTTTCTCATTAAGGGCCGTCCGTCTTCTCTGGACCCGGGGATGGGCAGGAAATACCAGCCCCACTCGCCTTGGAAGAATCCAAATCTCCTGGTTGTCTCAGGATGTATGTTTCTGGGGGCCGCCTACATGGGGGCAACCTCTTCGATGCTGGCCCTCCATGCCCAGGCGGCAGGGATTGCCAATCCCGGCCTGTTTTTCGGCATTTTTGCCTTGATTTACACAGTAAGCGGAGCAATTTCAGGTTCTCTGTCTGACCGTTTTGGGCGGGAGACCATGATTATCCCGGGATTTGTCCTGCTAATTGCTGGACTGGTTGTTCTGTCCATGCTCAATGGATATGTCATTCTGGTTGCAGCCGCGGTTCTGTGCGGCGTAGGCTTCGGCCTGGTCAATACAGTGCTGATGACCATGGTTCCAGGCTACAGCAAGAACGCCATTGATGTTTCCAATGATTTGGCCTTTTTCAGCAATGCCTTTGATCTGGGAGTGGTCCTGGGCTCCATAGGCCTGTCCTGGATTGCCGCCTATTCCTTCACCCTCTTCTGGCTGGCAGTGGCCGCGGTCAATGTCCTGGGACTGCTGCTCTTTCTGCGCCATAATCCGGAAAAAAGACAAAAAATCAAGGCTCAGGGGTGACCTGAGCCTTAATAATTGTCTGCTTAATCCAGGGTTTGTATATAGACGTTTGCTTCCTGAACTGCGTTGTTGAGGATCTTTTGGGGATTGCCGCTGCCGTAGAGGGCTTCTTCCACTGCCACGCCGAGAATGCGGGACAGGTCTGCATAGCTTACGGTATTGGGACGTGCCCTGGCATAGTCAAACTGCTCCAGGACAACCTGCATATGGGGTTCGTCGGCCAGGTACTGCTGGTAGGCCTCGGACTCCCGCACAGAATTTCTCAGGGGAATATAGCCTGTTTTCATGCTCCACTTCAGGTTGTTCTCGCTGCTGGCCATCCAGTTCACAAACTCCCAAGCCGCGGCTTCCTGCTCCGGCGTGGTCTTGAAAATAGCCAGGCTGCTGCCGCCTACGCCGGTGACTTGCTGCTTGTGTTTCGGCAATGGGGCTACGCCTAGTTCAAAGTCCACTTTGTTCTTGGTTGCAGCAATGGAAGATGTGCTGGAATACTGCATGGCAATGCGCCCGGTCTCAAAGCCCTCAGGGGGCGGAGAGAGGGAGAGCACCTGGTGCTCATGGGCCAGGTCAATCCAAAACTGAACTGCTTCCAGGGCTGCTTCGTCGTTAAAGGAGGCCTCGCTGTAATCTTCGGTGTAAAGCTCGCCGCCAGCCTGCCACAGGAAAGTGACGAAGTTGTACATTGAACCAAGGTTGGCTCTGGTTGTAAAGTTTACGCCCCACTCATCGATCCGCCCGTCTCCATCGACGTCGCGGGTTAGGGCTTTGGCATACTCTACAAGCTCATCCCAGGTTGCAGGAGGCCTCTCCGGATCCAGGCCCGCCTCCCTGAACTTGTCTTTATTGTACAGCAGAATCTGGTTGCTTAGGGAGAAAGGAACCGTCCAGGCTTCGCCAAAAACTGTGACTGTGTCTTTGGAGACCTGGCTGTAGTCCTGCAGGTATTCGTCGGGATCCACGAAGTTGCGGAGCGGCACCAGGGCCCCTGTTGAGACCATCAGCGGAGGCCAAAACTGGTCTACCAGGGCTACCGCGGGAGGTGCATCTCCGGCGACAGCTGCCAGCAGTTTGTCCCTGGCGACAAACTGGTTGCCGGTATAGAGCATTTCCACTTGAATGTGGGGATGGGCTGCATTGAACTCCTCCACCATTTTCTGATGTATCTCTGCGTTATCCCCGCTGAGGTAATGCCAGTAAGTGATCTTGGTCACTCCGTCTGCTGCAGCAGCTGCCGCAGGGAAGAACGTCCCTGCCAAGACCATAAGTAAGGCAGCAATGAGGGTGAACTTTTTGTACATAACAAAACTCCTTTCAGTTTGGCGTTGATTGTGTTGCCAATCACATAGTGATACAGTGAAAAGAGCAGCCTGAAATTCTTCAGGCTGCTCTTGCAGTTCAAATCCACGGCCAGCACACAAAGGTGCTGCCTGTTCTTCTCCCATCCAGACTGTACTGTCGGTTTTGGAATTTCACCAAATCAACAACTGCTCCAGTTGCTCGCGGACTTTAACCGCCGGTGGGGAATTTCACCCCGCCCCGAAGAATTTCGTATGCAGTTTTCGTATTTATTATAGCGCAGACGGCTGCAGCGGTCAAGGACCTTAGAAGGGATGCTTTTTCTGCATTCTTGTACTATGATTAGTAGGAGAGGGCGCAGCCCAGAATCGTGCAGCAGGGAGGAAAGTGCTTATGACACCGGTTTTGGTTCTAGTAGTTTTACTTGTGGCAGTATCCTTTTTCCTCAGTTTCCGATCAGCAGTTTCCCGGAAGAAAAACTCACTTCTAGGTGTGGGCATTCCGCCGGAGGCCTGGAATGATGTCCGCATACAGGAGCTGATCCGAGGTTATAAGCGGGGGAATCTGCTCCTTTTCCTTGCCGCTCTGGCAGGGGGATTTCTGTTGATCCTGCCTGAAGCAGTCAGTATGGTGTTTTTGTTCATGACTGTTTGGATCGGCCTTGTCTTTTTGGGAGGCAATCTTTTGTTTCGTAACTATTCTCAGAGGCTCGCTGACCTTAGGGACCGGGAAGGATGGAAGGCGCCGGCTGCGGGGACAGGCAGGGGGCACTTCGCACCTCGCGGGGATGATCCCCGCCGCTGGAGGGGCGGGGTCTACAACAATCCAGAAGACCCGAGGCTCTTTGTGAGAAAGCGCATAGGCTACGGCTTGACCATTAATATCGGCCATAAGAAGGGGAAGGTGCTCTTCTACGGAGGCATGGCCCTGGTGGCAGTGATGCTCCTGAGCATGTTTTTCCTGTTCCTGGCTTTGGACCGAGCTGACTACGCCCTGGAAATCAGAGGCGGCCAGGTTGCGGTGAAGGCCCCTTTATATGGTTTTTCCTTCCCTGCAGAAGATATTGAACGCGTTTCGTTAGTGGAAAGACTGCCCCAGCGCAGCAGGACCAACGGAGCAGAGACCCCAACCTATGCCCTGGGCAATTATTCCCTGGCCGGGTACGGCAGGGGCAAACTCTATGTCTACAAAAACAAGCCGCCTTATATCGTGATCAAGCTGCCCGGTCTCCATGTTTTCTTCAATGCCAAGTCCCAAGAAGAGACTGAGCGCTATTTCCAGGCCCTGCAGGAACTTGCCCCCTAGAAGAAAACCCCCTGTGCAGGGGGCTAGTCTTCCAGAAACTGATTGGTGTAGAGCTTGTAGTAATAACCTTTGGCAGCCATGAGTTCCTCGTGGGTGCCTTTTTCTTGCACTTTTCCGTCCCGAATCACCAGAATCACATCGGCAGAGCGCACTGTAGACAGGCGGTGGGCGATGATGAAGCTGGTGCGCCCTGTGAGAATGGTGCGAATTGCATCCTGGATCAGCATTTCAGTCTCGGTGTCAATGGATGAAGTAGCTTCATCCAGCACGAAGATCTTAGGATCCGCCAGGATGGCCCGGGCAAAGGAAATCAGCTGCTTCTGCCCTGTAGACAAAAGTCCGCCTCCTTCGCCTACTTCTGTGTCATAGCCCTTGGACAGCTTCGTGATAAACTCGTGGGCGTTAACCAGTTTGGCCGCCCGTTCCACCTCTTCGTCGCTGGCCTGAAGATTTCCATAGCGGATGTTGTCGCGAACAGTGCCGGAAAAGAGGTGAGGGCTCTGCAAGACATAGCCCAGGCTTCCCTGGAGCCAGGCCAGGGGCCTCTCCCGGTAGTCTACGCCGTCAATCAGGATCCGGCCGGACGTCGGTTCATAAAACCTGCAGACCAGGTTGACAATTGTGCTCTTTCCCGAGCCCGTCTCGCCTACCAACGCCACTGTCTGTCCGGGTTCGACTTTGAGGTTGAAATCATCCAGAACCGGTTCTTGGGGATTATAGGCAAAGCTGACGTTTTCAAACTCCACCCCGCCCTGGAGGGGAGGCCATTCGCCTTCCAAACCGGGGGGGTCCTGGATTTCCGGAACTGTGTTCAACAGCCCCAGCACCCGTTCTGCTGCAGCATGGGCCATCTGCAGTTCGGCGAAAATGCGGGCGATCTCCCGCACTGGGTCAAAAAACTGCATCGCGTAGGAGACAAAGGCCACCAGCACTCCATAGGTGACTGTACCGGCAATTACTCCGTTTCCGCCCACCCACAGGGTGAGGGCGGTGGCAATGTTGCCCAGCATCAGCACAATGGGCAGGAAAAGGGCAGAAAACGTGGCCGCCCGGATGCTCGATGCCCTCAAGCCTGATGTAAGGCCCTCGAACTCCTTGAGGTTTTCTTCTTCCCGGCTGAGGATTTTGGTCGTTGCAGCTCCCATAATGCCTTCGCTGAAGGCGCCGGTGATCTTGGAGTTCATTCTCCTGACGCTCCGGTAGGCCCGGAGGATCTGCTTCTGAAAGTAGACGCTGACCAGGGCAAGGACGGGAATCACACAAACTGTCAGCAGAGCCAGACGCCAGTTCATGCTGAACATGACAACGGCGTAAAAAACCATCGCCGCACCGCCCCACAGAAGGTCGATCAAGCTCCAGGAGACAATTTCCCCCAGACGGTTTACATCGCTGGTCAGGCGGGCAAGGAGCCAGCCTGAGGCCTTCTTGTCATAGAAGGAAAAGGACAGCCTGTGCAGATGTTCAAAGCCTGCCTGGCGGATGGTGTAGGTGATACCTGACTCGATTTTGCCAGCCATGTTAATGAACATGTAAACGGTGAAACTCTGCATCACAATCAGCAGCACAAAGGCAGCTGCGAACCAGCCCAGCCCATCGGTTCGCTGGGGGACCACAAAATTGTCGATGGCCACCTTGGTCATATAGGGAAAGAGGGCATCGCCTCCCGCCATGACGATTGTTGCTGTGATGGCATAGATGAAAGAGCGCCTGTAAGGTTTGGCAAACTGCAGAATCTGGCGCCACAGTTTCAGGTCTATTTTCTCCTCATGTACTTCTTCTTGCAGTACAGACTGGTGCATATCCTCACCTCGCTTCCCAAAGTTCAGCTTCCAATGCGTTTTGAATTTCCCAGGTGCGGGCGTAGGGTCCAGGCATTGCCATCAGCTCTGCGTGGGTTCCCCGCTGAACGATCCTGCCGTTTTCTAACACCAGGATCAGATCAGCTTTGGAAAGGCTGGCTGCCCTGTGGGAAATCAGGAAAGTTGTAGCTTGCTTAGAACGCTTCTCCAAGGCGTTGCGGATGGCCAGGTCGGTTTCGGTATCCACTGCGCTGAGAGAATCATCAAAAATCAGTATGGGACTGTTGGTGACCAGTGCCCTGGCAATCGCGATTCGCTGCCTTTGGCCCCCTGAGACCGAAACGCCGCGCTCCCCAACCAGGGTGTCGTAACCCTGGTCAAAACCGAGGATTACGTCATGGATGGCAGCTTGCCGGCAGACGTTGTGGAGTTCATCGTCTGAAACCTCGCCGCTGGCCAGGGTAATGTTTTCCCTGATGGTCTTGGCAAACAGAAAGGGTTCCTGGGACACTACAGCCACATGTTTGCGGATCCATTTTTTATCAATGGTGTTGAGTTCAACTCCGTCGATAGTGATGGAGCCGCTTTCGTATTCGTAGAGCCGGGCCAGCAGGTGGACCAGGGAACTCTTGCCTGAACCGGTATGTCCCAGGATGGCAACTGTCTGGCCTGCCTCCACCGAGAAGCTTACGTTTTCCAGAACCGGCTGGCCGGGTTCGTAGCCGAAGGACACATTGTCGAAGACGATGTTTCCTTTAATCGGGGGCTGCCTGTGGTTTTCTACAAGGTTCTCCCTTGGTTCATCCAGGATCTCCTGGAGCCTCTCTGCTGAAACCAGCGCTTTGCCCATGTCGGTCAGGATCCGCCCCATTTGCCGGACAGGCCAGACCAGCATGCCTATGTAGGTGCCGAAGAGCACCATCGTTCCGATTGAGATTTGCCCAACAGCAGTGTAATAAGCTCCCGCCACCAACACAATGCCGATCTGCAGAAAGGCCATGAGGTCACTGGCAGACCAGTAGCAGGCCAGAAGCCAAATCAGATGGTAGACCTTATCGCGGTAGACGGTGTTCTTGGCATCAAAGCGTTCAACCTCATATTTCTGGTTGGCAAAGGCCCGCACAACTCTGATTCCGGTCAGGTTTTCCTGCAGTACGGTGGTGAGCTCCGCCTCTGCTTCGTCAGTCTCCTGAAACGCCTTCTTCACTTTGAGAAAAAAGACAACAGCAAAGGTAAAGATAATGGGCAGCGACATCAGGGAGATGATGGTCATGCGCAGATCCGCCCGGAGCATCACCCAGGTAATGAAGATCACCATAAAGAGGGAATGGCCCATTTCCACGAGCTGGACGCCGAGAAATCTGCGAATGGTCTCCACGTCAGAAGTGCATCTTTGCATCAGATCTCCGGTGTCTGCTTCCTTATGATACTTGTAAGGAAGATGCTGAATATGGTC
>JAAYSR010000024.1 GCA_012518325.1 Bacillota bacterium | reverse complement strand
TAGCCCTTGTGAGCAGCGGCATTGGCGATATAACTCATAAAACTGGACTTGCCTGTCCCTGGACCGCCCTTAAGCAGGTACACCCGCCTCGCTTCAGGACCGATGATGTTGTCAAAAAGAGAGAAAAAACCTTTCCCCGAGTTGCTGCCGGCAAAAAAGAAACGTGTCTTCCCCACTGGTACCGACCTCCTAGGAGCCTTTGGGCTATTATATTCCGGACGGCGAGGATGTTCCCCTCACTTGATGATCTGCCGCACCAGTTTATCCCTGGCGATAAGGATCACCCGGCCGCATGTGGTGCATTTCAGGCGAGTATCTACGCCCGGTTTCAGCACCTCCCAGGTTTGGCCTCCGCAGGCGTGCTTTTTCTTCAAGCGCAGAATTTGCCCCTGTTCATGCATACTCTTCCCACCTTTTGCCTCTATTACAATAATTATAGCACAGGTTTATCGTGATTATTAAAAGGGTATCGCCGGGCAAGCGAGAATTAAGGATTGATGAACCATTACAGAAAGGATGACCTTCTTGAAAAAGATTAATGTTGTACTTTTGCTTGTAATTCTTTCCCTCTCCCTCTTCGCCCCAGGGACTCTCCTGGCAGAACAGGGAGACGAAATCATCGCAACAGTAAACGGGGCAGCCATTACCAGAGACCAGTTCTACGGGCTGCTGGAAAACCAATACGGATTCTACGCCCTCCAGGAACTCGTCCAGGATGAGATTATCAGGCAAAGAGCTGAAAAACTGGGCATCACCCTTGATGAAGAAGAGTTTGAAGAATTGTACGCCATGGTTATTGCCCAGCTTGGCGGAGCCCAGGGGCTCCAGATGTTCCTGCTGCAGAACAATGTCTCCGAAGAAGCATTTATGGCTCAGCTGAAATGGAACATGCTCATCGGCCAGCTGGCCAGGGCTGAAGTTGAAGTGGAAGAAGGCGCAGTCGAGGCATTCTTTGCAGAAAACCGCACCTACTATGATCAGCCTGAGACAGTGGAAGTAAGCCACATCCTCGTCGATACAGAAGAAGCAGCCAATGAGGTCCTCGGCCGTTTGCAAGCCGGAGAAGATCTCGTGGCATTGGCTGCAGAATTCTCCCTGGACCCAGGCACAGCCCAGCAAGGCGGATATCTTGGCCACATTCAGCGGGGCTACACTGTCCTCGAGTTTGAAGAGCTTGCCTTCAGCCTCCCTGTGGGCGAATACGGTGTGACCGAAAGTCAGTACGGCTGGCATGTCATCGCTGTCCACGCCAAAAACGAAGCCAAGGAAGCAGTCTTCGAAGAAGTGGCGGAGCTGGTGGAAAAGGACTACCGGGGAAGCAAGGCTTTGGATCTGGAAAGCTACCTCTACCTGCTGGAGCAGGAGTCTGACATTCAGCTGAACTGGCAGCCCAGGCCATATACAAAATAGAATTTAGTGCTGAAGATGAAGATCCCCCTTCCTGACGGAAGGGGGATTTCTTTTTTATTCAGGCTTTTCCCAGCGCAAGACCGGCTGTCTGGCCGCCCTGGCTTCATCAAGCCGCTTGAGGGGCGTTGTATGAGGCGCAGTTTTGAGAAGTTCCGGATTCTCTTTGGCTTCCTCTGCGATCTGGCGCATCACTTCAATAAACTCATCTAAAGTTGATTTAGGTTCTGTTTCAGTAGGCTCAATCATGATCGCCTCATCCACAACCATCGGGAAATACACTGTCGGTGCATGGTAACCGTGGTCTAAGAGACGTTTGGCAATGTCGAGGGTGCGCACGCCATTCTCATCTTTCTGCCAGGAGCCTGAGAGCACAAATTCATGCATGCAGGTCCGATCATAGGGCAGATGATAGATGTCCTTCAGCTTGTTCATCATGTAGTTGGCATGCAGCACTGCGGTTTCACTGACTTCCCGCAGTCCCTCAGGTCCATGGGAACGGATATAGGCATAGGCCTTAGCATACACCAGGAAGTTGCCGTAGAAGGAACCTACCCGTCCAATGGAGTTTTCAGGCATCACAAAGCGGTACTTGTCGCCGTCTTTCTTCACCACCGGCCCTGGCAGGAACTGTGCCAGATCCTTGCAGACCACAATGGGGCCTGCCCCGGGTCCGCCGCCGCCATGGGGCGTGGAGAAGGTTTTATGCAGGTTGAAGTGGACAACGTCAAAGCCCATATCCCCAGGACGTGCGATGCCCATAATGGCGTTGGCATTGGCTCCGTCGTAGTAGAGCAGTCCGCCTGCATCATGGACAATCTTAGCGATTTCACAGATGTTCTCATCGAACAGGCCCAGGGTATTGGGGTTAGTGAGCATCAGCCCTGCTGTATTTGGACCGACAAGGCCCCGCAGTGCCTCTACATTCACACCGCCCCGCTCGTCAGAGGGAACTTCGATCACTTTGTAGCCAACCATGGCACAGCTCGCCGGGTTGGTTCCATGGGCCGAGTCAGGGATAATCATCTCTCTGCGGTGATCTTCGCCTCTTTTTTTGTGATAGGCCTTAATCACCAGAAGCCCTGTGAGCTCGCCATGGGCACCTGCAGCCGGCTGCAGGGTGGTGGCATGGAGGCCGGAAATGGTGGCCAAGTACTCGCCCAGATTGTACATCAGCTCCATGGCCCCCTGAACAGTCTCCTCAGGCTGGTAAGGGTGGATGGCCGCAAAGCCGGGCATGCCGGTTACATCTTCATGCACCCTGGGATTGTACTTCATAGTGCAGGACCCAAGGGGATAGAAGCCCACGTCTACACCATGGTTCAGTCTGGAAAGCTGGGTATAGTGGCGAACCACTTCGAGCTCGCTGACTTCAGGCAACGCAGGCGCCTCCTCCCGGAGGAACTCCTCGGGAATCAGCTCCGCTACCGGAACTTCAGGCACATCCAGTTCGGGAAGGCGATAGCCCCGGCGTCCAGGTGTGGAACGTTCGAAAATTAAGGGGACAAGTCTGCGTTCTGTCATGAGATCAACCCCCTTAGTGTATTTACAAAGCTGTCGATTTCTTCTTTGGTCCGGGCCTCTGTTACGGAGAAGAGTGCATATTCAGGCAGACCAAAGCGGGCTAAGGGCAGTCCTCCCATGAAGCCGTGCTCGAGAAGTCCTTTGTTGACCTCTTCCCAATCCACTGCCCCGCGAATTACAAACTCCCTAAAGGAAGGTGCGCTGAAAGGAGAGGACAATCCGTCAATCTCCAGCAGGCGCTGTTTCATGTAGTTGGCCTTTTGCAGGCACTGGAAGCCTACGTCCTTAAAGCCTTCCTTGCCCATGACGCTCAGGTAAATCGTTGAAATCAGCGCGTTCAGGGCCTGGTTGGAACAAATGTTTGATGTCGCCTTTTCACGGCGAATATGCTGTTCACGTGTCTGCAGGGTGAGCACAAAGCCTCTTGTACCTTCAGAATCTACCGTTTCACCTACAACACGGCCGGGCATGCGCCGAATCAGCTTGGTGCTGCTGGTGGCAAAGAAACCAAGGGACGGCCCGCCAAAGCCCATGGCATTGCCAAGGCTCTGTCCGTCTCCCACGGCGATGTCGGCACCTAGCTCGCCTGGGGATTTGAGCAGGCTTAAGCTGATGGGATCCACTGCCATGACCAGCAAAGCCCCATTATCCTTAGCGGTCTGCTTAAAGAGGGCTACGTTTTCCAGCAGTCCGAAGAAGTTGGGCTGCTGCACAACAACACAGGCAGCTTCCGACCAGGAAATTTCCTCAAACGCTTTGGCGTCGACAATGCCGGTTGCTTCGTCATAGGGCAGGTAGGCTATGGAAACGTCCTGGCTCTCAAGGTAGAGCTGGACAACATCCCGCCACTCAGGATGAAGAGATTCAGGGAGCACAACAAGCTCTCTGCGGGTCGCGGCACAGGCCATAAGGGCTGCTTCGGCCAAGGCACTTGCCCCATCGTACATGGAGGCATTGGATGCTTCCATGCCGGTCAGTTCGCAAATCAGTGTCTGATACTCGAAAATGCTCTGCAAAACGCCCTGGGTAATCTCGGGCTGGTAAGGCGTATATGCCGTGAGGAATTCTCCCCGGCCCACAATGTGCTTAATAATGCTCGGAATCAGGTGATCATAGGCACCGGCTCCCATGAAGGAGACGGTGGACTTGAGATCCTTGTTCTTTGCGGCCAGGTCCGCAAAATGGCGAACCAGTTCGGCCTCGCTTAAGGGCGGAGGGAGATTAAGATCGGAGTCGAGACGCATTTCCTCGGGAATAGCGGTAAACAGGTCCTCTATCTTCTCTATGCCGAGGCTTTGCAGCATCTCTTCCCGTTCTTCCTGCGTTAAGGGAAGGTAGCGCATATTAAACCTCCTTCAAGAATGCTTCATACTCCTCTTTATTCATTAGATCGTCGAGCTGAACTACGCCGTCAACTTTAATCTCTACAATCCAGCCTGCATCCATGGGAGATTCATTAACCAATTCCGGGCTGTCTTCGAGCTCTTCGTTCACAGCTGCAATTTCGCCAGCCACTGGGGAATACACATCAGATACTGCTTTGACGGATTCCAGCGCGGCAAAGCCTTCGCCTTCCTCAACATGATCGCCCACGGAAGGAAGATCAACAAAGACGATGTCTCCCAGCTCACTTTGGGCATAGTCGCTGATACCGATGCGGACTACGTCTCCTTTGACTAAGATCCACTCATGTTCCTTGGTAAACCGCAATTGCTCACTCATGATGAAACCTCCTCAGATTTTATTGGTTATCGCGAAAAGCTGCCGGCCAAAGGGGCTAGCCTATGAAGCGCCCTTTGATGATCTTTGCCTTGGCGAGCTTTTTCCTGATCTGTACCTGAATTTCTGTATCTGGTTTAGCATAAGCCACATCTACATAGCCCATTCCGATGGGGTAGTCGAGGGTTGGCGAATGGGTTCCGCTCGTCACTGCGCCAATTTCCTCTCCGTCCATGTTCAGAAGGGGATAGCCCTGGCGAGGAATGCCCTTGTCAACCATAACAAAGGCAGCCAGTCTGCGCTGGACTCCCTCTTCCTTCTGTTTTTGCAGGAAGTCTTTACCAATAAAGGATTCCTTGTCGAGCTTGACGAAACGGCTCAAGCCTGCCTCCAGCGGACTGGTCTCTTCGCTGATGTCGTTGCCGTACAGGGGCATTCTCGCCTCCAGGCGCAGGCTGTCGCGGGCACCAAGTCCGATGGGCGCCACGCCGTGTTTTTCGCCTTTTTGGAGACACTCATCCCACAGCTTTTCTGCCAGTGCATTGGCAAAGTAGAGTTCAAAGCCGTCTTCACCGGTGTAACCTGTCCTGGAGAGCAGCACCTTTTCACCTTCGTATGTGACTTCGGTAAAGGTGTAGCCCTTGAGGTCAGCTACCGATACATTGAAAATCTCCTCTACCAGCGGGGCTGACTTGGGACCTTGCACAGCAATCAGGGTCAGTTCGTCGCTGAGATCCTTCAGCTCTGTCCCTGACTTTAGATGCTGTTCGATCCAGGCATAGTCCTTTGCGGCGTTGGCAGCGTTAACTACCAGCAAAAAGCCGTCTGCGGTGCGATAGACGAGAATGTCATCAATGATCCCGCCGTCTTCCTTAGTCAGGCAGGTGTACTGAATCTCGCCCTCCTTCAGGACACTGGCATCATTGGTGGTAACGTAGTTCACAGTCTCCAAAGCTCCTGGGCCAGTCAACTCGAACTCGCCCATGTGCGTCAGGTCGAATATACCCACATTCGTCCGGACGGTCTTGGTTTCTTCCAAAACTCCAGCATACTGCACAGGCATCTCAAACCCAGCATAATCCACCATCTTGGCCCCCAGGGCCCGGTGTTTCTCGGTTAATGGAGTTTTTTTCAATTGTCCATCTCCTTTCCTTCCTATGGTCTTTTCTTCCTGCCGTTGACAATACATCTTCTCCACCAAAAACCAGTTTCCTTCTGTCACCTTTTCTTCTTATCTGGATATGATAAAGGGCAACTATTGCAGCAGCCAAGGGGGATAGGAACATGTTTCTGCTTAAAAAGATAATGGATCCCATTCTCAAATCACGCCAAAGGACAATGATCCTGATCTGGCGTCGCAAACGTCGTGTGTAAGCAGGGGTTTTATCCCCAGTTATACACAATATCCACAAGCGCTGTGGATAACTATGTGGATATTACCTGTTAAACAACAGGAAAAGGACTAGCCCGATACCAATTACTATGACCCAGCCGAGATTAATAACACGCCTGCTCCTTGGATCCCGGCGGGCTTGATCGCGAAACCGGTAGCGTTCCTGTTTGCTTGCCTGTTTCAACAGGCTGACGCCCTTGCCAATGTCTCCGCCCTTCCGGTACAGGACACCCAGGTTATGCATTGCGGTCGGGTTGCCCGGATCGAGGGCCAGCGCCTTTTCGTAGGCTGCTTTAGCCCGGTCCGCCCAGCCCCGTTCAGCATAAATGTTTCCCAGGTTGGAATGGGCAGCGGCCAGATTGGGGTCCAGGGCAATCGCCTGGTTGAAGCAATCTTCTGCCTGACGCAAGTCTTTACGGCGGGCAAAGACAACCCCCAGCTTGTTATAGGCGCGGGCGTGCTCCGGATCGAGCTCAATCAGCCTGAGCAGACACTCTTCAGCCTGATCCAGCTCCCAGCCGTCCAAGTAGCCAAGGGCCTCTGCGTAAAGTTCATCCACTTTGGGTGTCATTATGCTTCCACCTTCGCTTTTAGTGCCTCTATTATACCTAACTTTGCAATACTTGCCAACTTTATACGATGCGCTCCCGGACAAGGGCAGCCAAGATCCACAGTCCCGCCAGGCCCAGGATTGGATAGGCTATGCGGACCAGCGCAGCAAAGCCCGCATAGGAAAGCCCTAGAGAAACCAACAGAACCAGGCTGGCCCCCTGCATCCACGAGAGTCCGACATCCTCTGCGAGGCGATTTGCTAGAGCCAACGCATGGGCTGTGGCAGTGGAAAACATGGCTGCCCAGAGCAGGAGCTCGTAGGCCGCTGCGCCGGCAAAGCCAAGTTCGGCCACTATGCCGCGCAGAGGAAAAGAGGTGTTCAGCTGTTCTGCATCCAAGGCGGACAGGGCCAAAAAGAGCAGAACCATGCATAATCCCAGGACTAAATTGCCCCCCAGAGCCAGTTTCCAGCGCTCTCTTTTCGTGCGCACATAGCGTTGGACGCTTGCTAAGATTGCCAGAGAGAAGCCTAGGTTGTATGAACCATAGAGAATTCCAGCCTCCACAGCCCGCCAGGAACCGGACTTCAGGGGAGCCAGGCCATGTCTTCCTAGGGAGTAGAAGGCAAAGGCAGAGATGATGAGAACCATAAGAGGCGCCAGCCAACCGCCGGCTTTGGCTGCACCTTCCACACCTCGCTGGAGCACCGCCAAGATCAGGATGCTCGTAGCAAGGCGGAAAAGAAGGCCCCTGAAGGCTGTCGTTCCCATGGCGCCGATTCCCGCCAGCATGACACTTAAGCCCACAAGGAGAAAGGAAGTGTAGATCAGGTCACAAATCCGACTCAGCCTGGGATCGAGGGCTGCAAAGATTTGCTGGTAGGAGCTTGCATTTGTGCGGATACAGCAGCCTAACACCAGTCCTGATCCAAGGGTTAAGACAAGAAACGCGGCCAATATTCCCCAGAGACCGGTGCGTCCATAACTCACAAAAAACACCGCCAATTCCTGGCCAGAAGCGAAACCAGCTCCGATTACCCCTCCAACGTAAAGGCCCATCATCCTCCAGAGACTCACACCATCACCCCTCTCCAGCCTATTCAGGGCCGGAGAAAATAATGAGCCTTGGTCCGGGGGACAACTGATGCATAAATTCTGGCAAGGGTGCATAGAATAAGACAAGTATTCCCGTTGGAGGTGGAGCATGTTTTTTGATTCAGACGTAATGGGACGCACCCACTTTGACGACCCTTTGTCTGCCGCCAGTTTAGCGGTTACCCTGGCTTCACTGCCCTTAAAGCAATACGTCGACATTGTCTGTGTCGGGACAGATCGTTCCACCGGAGATTCATTAGGCCCCTTTATCGGCTCAGCACTAGTAAAAAGACAGGACGAAGGACTTCTGCCTCCAAATGTTTCTATCTACGGGACTATTCACGAACCGGTACACGCACTAAATTTAGCTGAAACAGTGGAGTTGATACATAGCACAGGGCGGGACAGTACGGTGATTGCCATCGACGCCTGTCTCGGCAGGGTAAAGAGCATTGGCTATATTTCCATCAAAAGGGGTCCGCTGCATCCCGGCACCGGAGTGAGCAAGGAACTTCCGACCATCGGCGACTACCATATTATCGGCGTTGTGAATGCCGCCGGCTTTATGGAGCATATGGTGCTGCAGAACACCCGCCTGAGCCTGGTAATTCGCATGGCGGATGTAATCACAGAAGCACTCACCATGTCCCTTGGCAATCATCTCGCCGAGGCGGAAGCTGCCCCCGGAGCCTGGCAGACTATGTAGAAAGAGAAATGTTCCACGTGGAACATTCAGGTCTTGGCACAAGAATTGGAACGGGAGTGTTCCACGTGGAACACTCCCGCATTATATTCCCTTCATCATATCTAACAAACGTTCAAGCTCTTCATCGGAGTAGTATTCAATCGTGATTCTTCCAGCGCCCTTCTTGTAACTCATGGACACTTTGGTCCCAAAGATCCTTTGCAGTTCTTCTTCCAGCTCCACCAGTTCGGGGCTCTTAATCTTCAATGTTCTACGTGGAACAATCTTCGACTTCTTTATGAGTTCCTCCAACTGGCGTACGCTAAGGTCATCCTTTACCACCTTATTGGCAAGCTGGACCCGCTTCTTCTTGTCACTGACACCTAAGAGCACCTTAGCGTGCCCGCTGCTCAGCCTGCCGTCCCGGACCATTTCCTTTTCCACTTCGCCCAAGTTCAACAGTCGCAGTGAATTGGCAATGGACGGACGCTTTCTCCCAACAGCCTGCGCCACCTGAGCTTGAGTATAGCCAAACTCATCAATCAGCCTCTGATAACCTTCTGCCTCTTCAACCGGATTCAGGTTTTCCCGCTGCAGGTTCTCTACCAGAGCCACCCTCATCATTTCCAAGTCATCAAACTCCCGGAGTAGGGCAGGCACCTTGTCCAGACCGGCCAGTCTCGCTGCACGGACTCTGCGTTCACCGGCTGCCAACTGAAATCCGGCTCCAGACTTTCTGACAATCACCGGCTCCAGCAGTCCGAATTCCTTAATCGATTGGGCCAGCTCTTCCAGTTTTTCCGGATCGAAATACTCCCGGGGCTGGAAAGGATTAGGCTCTATTAGATCCAGGGAAATTTCCTGTACATCTCCGGCGGCTTCAGGCTCTTCCACTTCAGGAATCAGCGCCCTCAGTCCTCGACCTAGTCTTTGGCTGCTCATGAGTTCAATACCTCCTGGGCTAAGTTCGCGTAGGCCTCGGCTCCCTTTGACTTTGGATCGTAGAGCGCTATCGGCTGTCCAAAGCTGGGTGCTTCTCCAAGGCGCACATTCCGAGGGATAATGGACTTGTAAACCCGCACCGTGTTCTGGAAGTAGGTTTGGACATCTTCAATGACCTGCTGCGAAAGGTTGGTGCGGACGTCATACATAGTCATCACAACGCCCTCCCATTCCAGGGCGGGATTCAAATGCTCCTGCACCATCGCGATGGTGCTCACCAACTGACTCAACCCTTCCAAGGCGTAGTACTCACATTGAATGGGGACCAAGACTGAGTTAGCTGCCGTCAGCCCGTTAACAGTCAACAGCCCAAGGGAGGGAGGGGCATCAATTACTACATAATCATAGCGGTCTTGGACGAGTTCAAGCGCCTTTTTGAGGCGGAACTCCCTGGAAATAGTGGAGACCAGTTCTATCTCCGCGCCGGCCAAGTCAATTGTGGCCGGTGCTACGTCAAAGTTCTCGATGGCGGTATGTTCGATAATGCTTTCAATTTTTTCGCCGTCAATCAGCACCGAATACATGCAGCGCCGCACTTTGCGCTTATCGATCCCGACTCCGCTGGAGGCATTGCCCTGGGGATCAATGTCCACCAGCAGCACCCTCTTGCCGGCCAAGGCCAGGTAAGCGCCTAGATTGACCGCGGTAGTGCTCTTGCCAACGCCGCCCTTTTGGTTAATTATCGCTATCACTCTTGCCACTCAACTCACCCCCACGCGGTTTTTCCACCCTGACCACAAGCTCATAGGCATCATCGTCTTCCCGTTCATCTACATTGACTACAAGGCCGCTGGACTGCAGTGTTTCGGTCAGTTTGCGTACGCTGTTGGTAAATAGCCTCAAATCCTTGATCACAAGTTTGCGGCTTCCATTGGACCGCTTCTCCTTCTCTTTCTGCTTGTCCCTGTTGATAAAACTCTTGACCAGGTCCTCTGTCTGCTTAACACTCAACTGCTCCTTGACAACAACCTCCAAGACCTTGAGCTGGTCCTCCACACTATCCAGGCGGAGCAGAGCACGGCTATGTCTTTCACTGAGCATTTCCCGGGAAATAACCTCACGCACCTCGGGAGGCAGTTTCAGGAGGCGAAGCTTATTCGCTACATTGGCTTGGCTGATTCCCAAGCGACTGGCCAGCTCTTCCTGGGTCATCTCAAACTCAGTCAGAAGCCGTTCATAACCTTCCGCAATCTCAAATACATGCAAATCGGAGCGCTGCAAGTTTTCAATCAGACTAAGCTCCGCAGCTTCCCGATCCTCAACCTCTCGCACAATGGCCGGTATCATTTCCCAGGCCAGCTGCTTACAGGCACGGAGGCGCCGCTCCCCGACAATCAGTTCATACCCGATAGCCCCTCTGCGCACCACAACAGGCTGCAGGAGACCGTGGATTTTGATAGACTCGGCGAGCTCATCCAGAGCTTCCTGGTCAAACTCCTGCCGAGGCTGATATTTACCTGCGGAAATCAGATGAATAGGGACCGCTTGAACTTTTTCGCTCCAGCTTTCAACACCGTCATCCCTTGGTCCCTCGGTCCGCTTACGGTTCAAGAGAACTTCAGTCAACTTCATAGGTTCACCCCATTCCCAAGTCAAATTCTAATTCTGTATCAATCAGCAAGTTTCCTTCTGAAAAAGAAGAAAACAAAAATGGAGCCTCGCTGAACGGTGCGAAGGCTCCATCTCATACTCTTACCCAAGGGGCTGCTTGTTGGGCAGACCCGCCCTCCTGGGATAGGCAGAGGGGGTGGGGGATAGTTTTCTAAAGACGATCAGGGAACGTTCTCCCATAGCTAAGGGCAGTTCTAAATCGAACACCCGTTCTGTTTCTACATTCAGCTTCCGCATAGCAGCGGAGGATTCCTGCAGTTCCTCCCGACCCTCATTGGATTTGTAAGCCACAAAACATCCGCCCACCTTGACCAGGGGAGTGGCCAGTTCCAAAAGGACAGGCAGGCGTGCGACTGCACGGCTGACAACAAGATCATAGCTTTCCCTGTGGCTTTGATCCCGGCCTGCGTCTTCAGCCCTGGCGTGCAAAATGGAGACGTTTTCTACTCCCATACTCTCAAGCGCGCCTTCAATAAAGCGCAGGCGCTTGCGCAAAGAATCCAGAAGCACAAAGGACCACTGGGGACGGCAAATTGCCAGGGGCACACCTGGAAAACCCGCCCCGGTGCCTAAATCCAGACAGCGCATCTTTTCCGGCCAGTCCAGGCAAAGCAGACCCAGACTGTCCAGGAAGTTCTTAACAGCCATCTCTTCCGGCTCAATCAGGCGAGTTAAGTTCAACGTCTGATTTGTTTCCACCACAGACTCGGAAAAGCGTGTGAAGGAGGGGAGATGGACTGCACATTCTTCCAGCCCCCATTCCTGCAAGCCCTGCAGCAGTACCTGTTCAAAGCGCTTGGCATCAAAGTTCATTGGCGATTCCTCCGCTGTTCCTGCTCCAAGTAGACCAGGAGCACACTGATATCTGCCGGATCCACACCTGACACCCGGGAAGCCTGGCCAATTGAACTTGGCTTGATCTGATCGAGCCTCACTGCCGCTTCTCGAGAGAGTCCTTTGATCTCCAGATAGGGAAAATCAGGGGGAAGGAGCTTTTTTTCCATGCGCTCGAAACGCTCAATGGCCGCTTCCTGCCGGGCCAGATACCCCTGGTACTTGACCTGGATTTCCACCTGTTCTCTAACTGCCAGGGGAAGATTGGGCAGCTCCACAAAGTGCCCGAGGTCGGCGTATTTCATTTCCGGACGGCGCAAAAGGTCCGCCAGGCTGACTCCGTGCTTCAGCGGGGCTGTGCCCAGGGCCTTCAGTTTATCATTCACTTCCGGCGTTCCGCCTAAAATAGTTTTCTCCAGGCGTTCCACTTCGGAATTGACGGCTTCCTGTTTCTTGAGGAAAGCGTCGTAGCGTTCCCGGCTGATTAACCCCAGGGAATAGCCGAGGGGCGTTAAGCGGGCATCGGCATTGTCCATGCGCAAAGAAAGACGATACTCAGAACGGGAAGTCATCATCCGATAGGGCTCGGTTACCCCCTTGGTCACCAAATCGTCAATCAACACCCCAATGTACCCTTGGGAGCGGGGGATAATGACAGCCTCTTCGTTACGCAGAAAACGGACGGCGTTAATGCCTGCCATTATGCCCTGGGCCGCTGCCTCTTCATAGCCTGAGGTGCCGTTGATTTGACCCGCGAGGAAAAGTCCGGAAATATCCTTGCTTTCAAGGGAGGCGCGCAAAGCTAAAGGATCAACACAGTCATATTCAATGGCATAGGCCGGCCTGAGGATTTCCACATTTTCCAGTCCGGGTATGGTCTTCAGCATCTCTTCCTGTATATCCATAGGCAGAGAAGTGGACACTCCGCTCAGATATCCTTCATTGGTCTCCCAGCCCTCCGGCTCGATAAAGATCTGATGGCTTGAGCGATCCGGAAACTCTACGATCTTCATCTCGATGGAAGGGCAATAGCGGGGCCCCGCACCGGTAATCGCGCCGCTGTACAAAGAAGTGCGGCCCAGGTTCTCCCGAATGATGCGATGGGTTTCTTCCGTAGTATACGTTACCCAACAGGGGACCTGCTCAATGTCAAGACCTGTTGTCTCGAAGGAAAAACCGGGGATATTGGGATCGCCGGGGAGCTTCTCTAAACGATCGTAGTTTAGAGAACGCAAATTAATCCGGGGCGGCGTTCCTGTCTTGAACCGGACAATCGGCAGCAGGTCCGCCAATGCTTCAGCCAGTTCCACCGAGGTATGCTGCCCCTGGGGGCCCGATTCATACTGGAGCTCACCAATATGAATGACGGAGCGGAGGTAGGTGCCTGTAGCCAGGACAACCGCGGGGGCATAAACCCTCACACCTCCCCGGAGCACCACTCCCCGCACAGCGCCTCCCTCCACCATCAGATCCGTAACCAATGCTTCCTTAAGGAAGACATTGTCTGTTGTCTCCAAGATTTTCTTCATGCGTCTTTGGTACAGCTTGCGGTCAAGCTGCACCCGCAAGGACTGTACAGCGGGACCCCGCCTGGTATTGAGCATGCGCATCTGCATTAGTGTAGCATCACAGTTTTTGCCCATCTCACCGCCTAAGGCATCCACTTCCCGTACCAGGGTAGCCTTACCGGACCCGCCAATGCTCGGATTGCAGGGCAAGAGGGCAACATTATCCAGATTCAGCGTTAACACCAGCACCTTGCAGCCCATGCGGCCGGCAGCCAGTGCGGCTTCCACTCCGGCATGTCCGGCCCCTACTATTATTACATCATAGCTCTGAGGCATAAAACCGATTCCTCCTACTTGCCTATACAAAACTGGGCAAAGATGCGATCCAAAACATTTTCTCGCACCGTTTCCCCTGTAATTTCCCCTAGAAACTCCAGGGCGGCATAGAGATCCACCGCAATCAAATCCAGGGGCAGGCCTTGCTGCAATGTTGCCAGAGAATTATGCAGCGCCTGCTGCGCCTGCTGCAGCGCCTGTTTGTGCCTGGTGCGGGTAATCAGCGCCCGGGAACCGGCTGAACTGGCAATGCTGCCGCTGCCCACCAGACCTAAGATAGCATCGGCGAGGCGATTCACCACCTGCGTACCGTCAACCAAGAGTGACATCTCCAGAACAGGGGAGTCACCAACATCTCCTAAATCATCCAGATCCCACAGAGGCGGCAGATCAACCTTATTAATCAGCACAATCCGCCTGGCATCCCGGGTACGCCTTAACACTTCGAAGTCTTCCTCGCTGAGGGGCTCACTGCGGTCCAGGACATGCAGCACCAGGTCGGCCTGTTCCAAGAGCTCCAAACTGCGGGCCACTCCCAGCCGTTCCACAACATCCTGGCTTTCCCGGATTCCCGCGGTGTCAATTAAGCGCAGGGGCACGCCCCGCAAGTTAATGACTTCTTCAATGGTATCCCTGGTGGTGCCGGGGATGTCCGTAACCAAAGCGCGATTTTCATCCAAAAGGGTGTTCAGCAGGCTGGACTTGCCCACATTCGGCTTGCCGGTGATCACTGTCTTTAAGCCTTCCCGCAGAATCTTCCCGTCATCTGCCGTTTGCATAAGTTCATCTACTTCCTGCATGGCATGGAGAATGCCGGACTCAATATCCTCCAGTTGGGCTTCTGGCAGATCGTCTTCGGGAAAATCAATGCTGGCCTCCACTTGAACCACTATTTTGTAGAGGATCTCTTTGAGCTCTTTCATTCTTCTACTCAAACTGCCTTCCAGCTGATCAACGGCCACTTCCAGCCCAAGGCGGGTAGGGGAGCGCACAATGTCAATCACAGCTTCAGCCTGGCTCAGATCCAAACGCCCATTTAGAAAAGCCCGCTTGGTAAACTCGCCAGGTTCAGCAAGCCTGGCGCCGTGGGCAAGGCAGAGGGATAAAACCTCCTGGACCGAAACCACTCCTCCGTGACACTGGAGTTCCACGACATCCTCCGCTGTATAGGAATGGGGGGCCCGCATCACTATGGCCAGTGCTTCATCGACCATCTTCCCCGTATCCGGGTCCACAATCCTGCCGTACCGCACCCGGTAGGTTTTCAGATCGCCAAGTCTGCCTCCCTTTTTCCCGTGAAAAATCTTATCGGCGATTGCCAGAGCGTCTGGGCCGCTGAGGCGCACAACGCCAATGCCCCCTTCACCTAAAGGGGTGGCTACAGCCGCTATTGTCAAGTCTGTCATCGCCATCACCTCGGTTCATATTCTACCACAAAACAAAAAAAGGGCGTGCAAAAAGAACGTATCGTTCATTTGCAGCACCCGAAAAGCCTAGCGTAACAACTAATTTACTCGGGAACAATCACCACTCGGCGATAGGGATCCTGCCCTTCGCTCTGGGTTACCACTCCGCCGAATTCCTGCAGTTCCTGATGGACAATGCGCCTTTCTGCAGCGCTCATAGGATCCAGAGCAACTCTGCGTCCTGAAGACTCAGCCTTGAGGGCTGCCCTTTGCGCCAGCGCACGGAGGGACTCTTCCCGCTTGGCACGGTAATCGCCGATGTCCAGGTTGATTCGCATCCATTCACCGCCCTGGCGGTTAACGGCCAGGCTGGTGAGATACTGCAGACTTTCTAATGTCTGCCCTCGGCGTCCGATCAAGATGCCTAAATCTTCACCCTCGATACGCAAGTTGACGCTTTCTTCATCAGCATGCCCGGTGACAACAGGACTAAGGCCCATGTGCCCCAAAAGCTCCTTAAGGAACTCCAGCGCCCTTTCCAGCTTAATCTCGTACTCAGGCACTTTTTTCTCCACACGCACTTTAGCCTGTTTAGAGCCTAGAATTCCCAAAAATCCTTTGTTCCCTTCCTCGAGAACGGTTACTTCTACATCTTCACGCTCCACCTGCAACTCACGAAGCGCTTCAGCGATGGCTTCCTCCACCGTCCGAGCGACTACTTCAATCGACTTCATCATACGGCCCCCTTAATTAACGGGATACAACTTGTTGATCCACACCTGTTGCACAATGGAAAACACATTGCTGGTAATCCAATACAATACTAACCCCGAGGGCAGGCTCCAGCTAAAAAACCCAATCATCAGCGGCATCACAATCAGCATCGACTTCTGCTGCGCCATATCGCCCGTGGCCGTCAGCTTGCTTTGCAGAAAAGTCGTTGCGGCAGCCAGGATGGGGAATACGAAATACGGGTCTGCTTCACTGAGCGTCCAAATGCCCAAGAACACTGCGGTCTGGTCAACAGGGATCTCCCGCAGCACGCGGAAAAAAGCCCAAAGAATAGGCAGCTGCACGAGCAAAGGCAAACATCCGCCCAATGGATTGATCTTATGTTTCTGGTACAGCTCCATGGTTTGCTTTTGCTGCTCTTCTTTATTATTCGCGTATTTCTTCTGAATTTCCTGCAGCTCCGGCTGTATCTTGCGCATCGCAACCATGTTCTTGCTCTGACTGAGAGTTAAAGGAAAGAGCAGCAGGCGAACTATAATAGTGGTAAGAATGATGCCAAGCCCATAACTGTGGGTTACAGACACTATCTGATCCAGTATCCAGCCCAGTCCCCCGGCAATAAAATCCATCAAGGTAAAGTCCTCCAATCAACTACGGAACGGGATCATAACCTCCCGGATGCCACGGATGGCATCTGCCAATTCTCTTTATGGCCAGCCACAGGCCCCGCCATCCATGCTTGGTAATAGCCTGGACGGCATATTCTGAACATGTGGGATAAAACCGGCAACTGCGGGGGAGCAAGGGAGAGATAAACCTTTGATACCCCCTAATCAAAAAGAGCGCCACCTTAAGCATGCTCTTCGCCAACCCCGGTGGACTCATTCAGGCCAGAGGTCAAGATACCAGAGTTCTTTAACACCCGGCACAAATCTCTTTCTAAGTCTGTGAAACTAGCGGTGACCGACTTCTGTTTAGCTCCCACAATCACGTCATATCCAGGGGAAATGCCCGTACATTGATCATGCATAATTGCCCTGAGCCTTCTCTTGATCTTGTTCCGAGTCACCGCCTTGCCAACCTTTTTGCCTACCGCAAAACCTACCCGCGCCACATTTTTATCGGTGGGCAGGACAGAAACTACCACATATTTCCCGAAGTAAGGTTTCCCCTGCTTATAGACGCTGCTAAACTCTCGGGGACTTTTCAAACGCTCCACATTATAACCTCCTGAGCGTCCAAGCACGACCAATTAAGCAGAGAGAATTCTGCGTCCCTTTGCACGTCTGCGGGCCAAAACCCTGCGTCCAGCTTTTGTTTTCATTCTTGCGCGAAAGCCGTGCAGGCGTTGTCTTCTGCGATTCTTAGGCTGAAATGTCCTCTTCACAAGTGTTCCCCCCTTCACAACAAAGCAAACGACATTCAAGGCGATTATATCGTACTTCGCAAAACTGTGTCAATAGCAATCCTTTGAGAGCTTTCCCTGCCCCGCGAAGACAGGCCGGGCAGATAACCGCCCGGCCTGCATCAGCAGTCAAATCTAGATTATCCTATTCCTCCCAGATAAGCCAGATTCTGTAAGAGTGCTTCAGGGCAAGTTCAAGCCCTTCTGCGAATGTCTCTCTCCGCTCCGCAGCCGAAGTGAAATTCTGATGGTACATGCCCTCGGCAATCTTCACAAGCTCCGGGGAAGGATCGTAAGCCTGCCACAAAGGCTGTTCCATCGAATACAGGGAGGTGTACATCTGCTCCAAAAGGTGCCCCTGCAGAGGAACGTGGGAACTGCTGGTCCAGGCGCCGGTAACCAGATGCCACGCTCCGTCCCGAGGATCCCCCAGCATGAAAACCGGGCCGGCTT
>JAAYSR010000178.1 GCA_012518325.1 Bacillota bacterium | reverse complement strand
GGGCCTGGAATTCCAGATATAGAAAAGGCGTTTCAGCCGGGCTTTTCGACCGCAGATGACTTTGTGCGGGGGATGGGTTTTGGCGCAGGGATGGGCCTTAACAATATTAGGCATTATTCAGATCAACTTACGGTGGAGACAGGACAGGGAAAACAGAGCAAGTTTGCTGCTGTTATTCACCTGTAGTCCAGCGCGACCGCTAAGCCGATGGGAGTGATTAGTGTGAAAAAACACTCGGTGCTGCTCAAGGAAGAACTGTGCAAGGGGTGCACAAACTGCGTCAAAAACTGTCCTACCAAGGCGATCAGGGTCCACAACGGCAAGGCCATGATCAGAGATGAACTGTGCATTGACTGCGCTGAATGCATCCGCATTTGCGCTCACCATGCCAAGCACTCGCAAACCGCTGAACTGTCAGAACTATCCAGCTTCAGGCATCCCATCGCCTTAGTTCCGCCTAGTTTTTACGGGCAGTTTAGGGGATGCAATCCGGCAAAGGTCAGAATGGCCCTACTTGAGCTGGGATTCAAGGAAGTTGTGGATGTTGCGCTGGCGGCTGAAGCACTGAGTAGGAAGACATCTGAGTTCTTAGCCAACAATCCGGGAGTCTACATTTCTTCCTCCTGCCCTGTGGCAGTCAGGCTGATTAAGATTTTGTATCCTGAGCTGACAGAGCACTTGATTCCATTTAAGGCTCCTACCGATGCCATGGGGGAAAAAGCCAGAAAAGATGCACTGGACCGAGGTGTAAATCCGGAAGACATTGGGGTGTTCCTGTTAACCCCCTGCCCTGGCAAAAACACCACTGTCGTTGATCCGGTCGGTTTGGACGTCAGCCCTATCGATAAAACCATCGCCGTCAGCCTAGTTTATCAGGCGGTTTTATCGGTGTTGGAGAAAACTGCTGACATAGACGAAGAAGACCTGCCGGTACCCTACTTAGGCATCGGCTGGGGACAAAGCGGCGGCGAAGTTCAGCTGCTTAACCAGCAGATGCAGGATTACACGCTGTCGGTGTCCGGCATCCACAGGGTGAGGGCCCTCCTTGATGAGCTTTCCCGCAATAACATCAAGGGAGTTCGCTATTTCGAGCTTTCAGCCTGCGAATTCGGCTGTATTGGCGGTGTCTTCAATGTTGTCAACCCCTTCCAGGCCCGTTCTGATTTGCGCAGCTTGAGGGCCAGGGGCCAAGCGATGATTGAGCAGAATGAGGGCTATGATTTTGACCTCCCGGACAAATTTGAGCCGCTGCAGATCGGGCGATTGGATGGAGATCTTACGAAGGCAATGGAAAAACTGGCGCAGCTCGAAGAGGAAATAGCAGTATTGCCCGGTTTGGACTGTGCCGCGTGCGGGGCCCCCGATTGCCGGACTCTAGCTGAAGACATTGTCACTGGAGTGGCCAGCCGCAGCGATTGCATCTTTCTGCTGAGAAGGCAAATGGGCGATTTGGCGAAAACACTGACCGCCCTGCTTCACGAACTGCCCCCAGTTATGAAAAAAGAAAAGACAGATGACAAGGTAGGGTGACTGATGCAGATGAAAGTTGCAGAACTAGTACACAGGCTCGGGCTGGAGGTTGTTTCAGGACCTTTTGAACAGGAGATTTCGGGCATATATGTCGGAGACTTGCTCAGCAATGTCATGGCCAAGGCTGAAGCAGGCAATATCTGGATTACGGTGCACGGCCATCAGAATGTGGTTGCGGTTGCCTGCCTGACTCAGGCGGCCGCTGTCATTGTGGCAGAAGGTTTCCCGGTTGAAGCTGCGGCACTAGATAAAGCTCGGGAGCATCAGGTAACGATTTTCCGTACGCCACTGACTGCCGTTGATGTAATCCGCAAGTTAATCGAGCTGGGCATCTAGCCCGAACAGGAGATAAGGAATGAGCGGAAAAATCAGTTCCGGATATGACCTGCACATTCATAGCTGTCTGTCGCCCTGCGCAGATTTTTTGATGACCCCGGGCAATATTGTCAAACAGGCTGCGGCTATGGGTCTTGAGTACATCGCGATTACCGATCACAACAGTGCCGGAAATGTTCGGGCTGCCCTGGAATTTGCTCGAAAGAACGGGCTGAAGCTAATCCCCGCCATGGAAGTTGAGACTCGGGAGGAAGTGCACCTGCTTTGTTACTTTTCCAGTGTAGATGCACTCTTGGAGTTGGAAGAGGTTGTGCATAAGCACCTTCCTGACATGGACAATGATGAGGAGCTGTTCGGCTATCAGCTGCTGACTGACCACAACGATGAGTATACAGCCAAAGAAGAGCGTCTATTAGCTCTGGCAACTGAACTCTCCCTGGTACAGGCCCTGAAACTGGTTACGAATCTCGGCGGCGTTGCTGTGCCTGCCCATGTGGACCGGCCGACAAACAGCATCCTGGGGCAACTAGGTTTCATTCCTCCAGATGAACGAATTACAGTCATTGAAATTTCTCGCAATACTGATCCGGAGAGTTTCCTGCGCCGTCATCCTCAGCTAAAAGGATATGGGATTATCCAGGGATCCGACAGCCATTACCTCCCGGAAATCGGCTGCTGCAGGAGTTCGCAATGCTTTGGCCTGGAAGGCCTGGGCAGCATACTCCAAGCAATATTTTGAAATACACCCATAAAGTATTGCATAGCTGATCGAGAAACTGTATAATCAAATTGAGTGTGAAAACACTAACAAACTCAAGAAGGACTAGGGTTAATTTTATGGCATCGAATGTGAAAAGTATCACTATAAGGTTATTTAATTAACAAACAGAAAGGGTGGCTGAGCATGGGTTGCGTCTGCGGCCATGGCAAAGAGAGTTATGAGAAATACCTGGAGCCTCTGAGGGATATTCTAGCAGGTTACAGTCAGGAACAGGCCAGTTTAATTCCCATTTTACAGGAAGCACAGGAACAGTACGGCTACTTGCCCCAGGATGTTCTGCGGGAGATTGCTGACAGCCTCCACCTGTCCTTGGCTAAGGTTTACGGTGTTGTGACTTTTTACACCCAGTTTCACCTACAGCCGCGGGGCAAAAATGTGATCAGGGTGTGTACCGGAACAGCCTGCCATGTAAGGGGGGCAGCTGAAGTGCTGAAAGCGATTGAGGATGAACTGGGCATCAAGAGCGGCGGCACTACCGAGGATTTGGAGTTTACTCTGGAAACAGTGGCCTGCATCGGTGCCTGCGGCTTGGCTCCAGTAATAATGATCAACGACGATACTCACGGACGGCTCAGCCCAGAAAAAGTTGCCGCCGTCTTGGATTCTTATCGCGGACAGCGTGCAGCTGAAGCGGCAGAACGCAGTTCTAAAGAGGCCGTCGTCATGCAATAACGGCTGATTTTGGGAGGGCCTATGAGGGAGTTATCGCTGCATATCCTGGATATCGTGCAGAATTCCATTGCCGCTGGTGCGTCCTTAGTTGAGCTTCATGTTGTTGAAGATCTCGCGGGAGACTGGCTGGTTATCGAGATAGCCGATGACGGAAAAGGGATTCCCCAACAGCAGCTGGGCCAAGTAACAGATCCGTTTTTCACTTCCCGAACAACGCGACCGGTGGGCCTTGGACTCGCACTTTTCTCCAAAGCGGCCGAACAGGCTGAAGGAGAGCTCCTGATTGACTCCCAAGTTGGTATCGGGACAAAGGTTAGGGCGGTTTTCCGCTACAGCCACATCGATCGGGTCCCGCTGGGAGATATAGCCGGGACTGTGTTGGCAATCATCAGCCTGAATCCCCAAGTTGACGTTGTTTATCGGCACAGCTTCTGTGAAAGCGCCTTTTCCATTGATACCAGGCGAATTAAGCATGAACTGGACGCCGTTGAGATCAGCCATCCGGCCGTTGCCAGCTGGCTGGAGAGTTTTTTGAGACAAGGAATAGATGACCTTTATAGGGGTGACTGATGGGTGAAATCACTTGAGGAGTTAAGAGAACTGCGGGCAGAACTGGAGAAGGAGATTTCCGCCAGAAAAAGCGACGGAAAACCTACGATCATCATCGGCATGGGAACCTGCGGCATTGCCGCCGGCGCCCGGGACATCCTCCAGGCCGTTACGAAAGAGGTAAGAAAGAGAAATTTGGACTTGAACATTACGCAAACCGGGTGTATAGGCATGTGTGAGAAGGAACCCCTCCTAGACGTTCAGCTGCCGGGGCAGGACCGGATCACGTATGGGAAAATAACTGTACAAGATGTGGAACGCATTATTGTTGAGCACGTGATTAACGGCAATGTAGTTGCAGAGCTGGCCATCGCCCGTCTCGAGGAAGGGGGATGCAAGCTGTGAACCACAAGTTTTACCGTTCCCATGTCTTGGTTTGCACAGGTACAGGCTGTGTTTCCTCCGGTGCGCGCAGCG
>JAAYSR010000177.1 GCA_012518325.1 Bacillota bacterium | reverse complement strand
TAAATTCACGGATCCGCTCTGCCAAAACTGATGAACTCACCCCGGAGATAGGCTGCTCCGGCGGAGGTGCGTAAATATCAGTGATAATCACCACATCCGCTTCCTGAAAGGCACGGCTGAACTCCTCAAAAAGAAGCTTGGTGCGGGAAAAGCGGTGCGGCTGAAACACAGCCACAATCTGGCGCTGCGGCCAGCCTTCTCTGGCGGCCTGGATCATTGCAGCAACCTCTGTGGGATGATGGGCATAATCATCAACAATGATGGCTCCGTTACAGGTGCCGACTATTTGAAATCTGCGCTGGGCTCCATGGAAGACCCGCAAAGCGTCCTGGATCTGCGCAATGGAAAGCCCTGCATAATCAGCTATCGCGATGCAGGCCAACGCATTGGAAACATTATGGCGGCCCGGCACATTCAGCTCGAAATCGCCAAAGAATGTGCCCTGCCGGTACACCCTAAACCTAGACCTCTGCTGATCTAGGCCCAGAATTTCAGCCCGGAAGTGGGCTCGGTTTGAAAAACCATAGGTTACGCAATCGAATTCTCGGCTGATGGCAGCTGCCACCGCATCATCAATACCGATCAAACGCATGCCTCCGGGCTTGCAGTTTGCCAGGAACCTGCGGTAACCGTCGATCAGGGACTCGAAAGTCCCGTTATAGTTCTCCAAATGGTCCGGTTCAATGCTTGTTACCACTGTCACTTCGGGCCGATAGCGCAAAAAGCTTCCGTCACTCTCGTCCGCTTCCGCCACCACAAACTGTCCCCTGCCGTACTTGGCACCAGGTCCAAAAGGTTCAAAATGGGCCCCGATCAAGACCGTCGGATCGAGCCCTGCATGTTCCAGGCAGAGTGCCAGCATAGAGGTTATGGTGGTTTTTCCATGTGCTCCGCCAACAGCGATGCCGCGCTTGGCATTAATCAGCTGCGCCACTACTTCAGAGCGATGCAATATGTTCAGTCCGTTCTTGCGGGCGGCCACTATTTCTGGATTCTGTAAGGGAATGGCACTCGAGTAGATTACGCTGGTAGCTCCATTGACATTGGCAGCTGAGTGCTTGAAATAGATCTTAGCCCCTAGTTTAGCCAAATAGTCAGTAGTATCGGAAGGCTGAAGATCAGACCCGCTGACGCTGTGGCCCATTTCTAAAAAAACCTTTGCTAAAGGACCCATACCGGTTCCGCCAATGCCAATTAGATGTATATGCTGGTTCATGAATGTCACTCCCACTTACTCTCACTCGAGCAATGTGGCGATAACACGCGCCAAGATGCGTGCTGAGGCCATTGCTTCATCAATAGTGTTGCCACGCCAGTCCCCGATCAATACCATAATGCTGTTGGGATGGAGCTCGCCGCTGTAATCCGATTTGAACACGCGCACACCGCGGGACACACCCGGGTATTCCTTCTCCATCGCATCACTGATGGTCTGGGCGAATTCTATGTTTGCCTCCAGGTGATCATTGTCCTTGTCTCCCACAACAAAGAGAATCTTAGCAACGTCTGAACCGTTAGCCCTGGCTTTGGTATAATCGTCCGGCTTATCCTCCAGCCCGTCACGGTGAATGTCCAGGACAATTTCAATGGTGGGATTGGCAGCCAGCAGTTCATTTGCTTTCTTCTCAGAGTTAATAAAGGCTTCGCTGTAACGGGGCTGGTCATGGAGGGACTTGTCGTGAACTGCGCCCACGCCCAGGCTGGCCAGTTCCGCCACAAAAGCTTCACCTACCCGGACGATGTCGCCATAGGCGCCCCGTTCATGACTGTCCTTGGGCTTGTAGTTTTCTGAGGCATGGCTGTGGAACACTAAAACCTTCGGCACTATATCTACTTCTTCATCCCCTTGCGGAGGTTGGGGGTCCTCAGTCCTCACCACTGGAGGAAGGGGTTCTTCTTCCTCGCCGCCCCCGGGCATGAAACCGAAAAAGCGCGCCCCTACAACCGCCACCACAATCAAGGTAACAACAATAAACAAAAGTCCGGGACCATTCTTTTCATTTTTTCCCATTCTAGCCATTGCTATTCCCCCTTCCACAACAATATATGCAGAAGGGGATCGCAATTATTCCCTGCTGTTTACAAGCCCTTGCAGCACTGATTTCAGCTGGTCTACAGTGAACTGATAGCGTTTGCTGCAGAAATGGCAGATCGTCTCAATGGTCTCGCCGCCATCCACCAGCTCTTGCAGCTCCTCAGCACCCAAAGTGACTAGGGCTTCTTCAAAGCGCTCCCAGGAACAGTCGCAGAGGAACTTTACCGCCTGCTTGTCAATGAACCGAATGGGAATGCCTGAAAATATCGACTCTACAATTTGCTCTACACTTTGCTCCTGGGCAAAGACAGAACTGACGGCAGCCATTTTGCTGAGCCGTTCCTCCAGGGCGGAAATAAACTGTTCATCATTGATCGCATCAGGCAAGAGCTGAACAATAATGCCGCCGCTCGCCAGAGGCAGACCGTCTGTTCCCACAAGGACACCCAGCCCCACCGCAGAGGGAACTTGCTCAGAATTGGTGAAATAGTAGGCGAAGTCTTCCCCAATTTCCCCAGTCTGCAAAGGGACCGTCCCCTGATAGGCTTCTTTCAGTCCCAAGTCCCTAATCACATAGAGGTTGCCCTTGCCAACAGCCGCTCCCACGTCCAGTTTGCCGTCTTCCCTGGCCGGCAGCTCAACGCGGGGGTTGCCTACATAGCCCTTTACCTCACCCCGGGAGTTGGCGGAGACCACAATTCCCATTAAGGGCCCATCGCCCTTAATCTGAATAGAAATCGTCTCTTCCCCTTTCAGCATGGCACCTAGAACCAGACCCATGGTCAGTGCCCGGCCTAAGGCTGCTGCAGCCACCGGTGTCATCTGGTGGTTAGTTGCCGCCTCCCGAACCACATCAGTGGTTCGCAGGGCAAAAAGCCTCGCTTGGTTATCGCCGAGCATAGCCCGGACTAAATAATCGTTTCCTTGCACTACTGTTCCTCCTATGCATTCAACAGCCTGTAAACTAAATATGCAGCACCGGACAGAATCACAATGCCCAAGAGAAGGCGCACGATAAAGCGTCTGCGCCGGGCTTTTCTTACCCGTTCCCTGCGTTCTCGAATCCCGGTTTCAACTATGACTTCTTCAGAGATGGTCTGCGGCCTTTCCAGGTCACTGGCGATTTCATCTTCCAAGCCCAGGGCTTTGGCATAAGTGCGAAGGAAAGGCTTCACATAGGCGTCACCGGGAAGCAGGTGATATTCTTCTTCCTCTATTGCCTGCAGAAACTGGGGCTTAATTTTTGTGCGTTCAGTCATTTCCTCAATTGTTAACTCTTGCTGAAGGCGCGCCTTTTTTAAGAGTGTCCCCAATCCCGTCATTTTCCTCACCTTTCTTCCAGAATTGTACTGTCGGCCAGCACCTCTCGAGGTTTGCTTCCCTGGTACGGTCCTACAATGCCCCTCAGCTCCATCGCATCAATCAGGCGAGCGGCCCGACTGTAGCCGATCCGAAATCTCCTCTGGAGCATGGAGATGGATGCCTGACCGTTCTCCACTACCAGGCGAATTGCATCGGGCAGCAACTCATCCTCTTCGTGTTCATCCAGGGAGAATCCTTCAGCGGCTTCTTCCACAACTTCTTCCTGATAATCCGGCTCCCCCTGCTGGCGCCAGTACCTGACCAGAGCTTCCACTTCCTGATCAGAAATCCAGGCTCCCTGAGCTCTTGTGGGCTTGCTTGCCCCGATTGGATAGTAGAGCATATCGCCCTTGCCAATCAGCCTCTCCGCACCTCCCATGTCCAGGATAGTACGTGAGTCTACCTGACTGGATACCGCAAACGCGATGCGGGACGGCACGTTGGCCTTAATCAGACCGGTGATTACATCTACAGAAGGCCTCTGGGTTGCAATAATCAGGTACATGCCTGCTGCCCGGGCCATTTGGGCGAGGCGGCAGATTGCATCTTCCACTTCTGCCGCGGCTACCATCATCAGGTCCGCAAGCTCGTCGACTATGATGACGATGTAGGGAAGGTGCTCTTTTGGCTCTTCCGAGCTGTCACTTTTCAGCATCTCTAAGTACATGTCAATATTGCGGACGCCAGTTTCCGCAAAGATCTCATAGCGGCGCTCCATTTCACCAACTGCCCACCTCAAGGCAATAGCCGCCTTTTTCGGATCTGTAACCACTGGTGAGATCAGATGGGGTATGCCGTCATAGCCTGACAGTTCAACTCTCTTCGGATCCACCATCAGAAGTTTCACTACATCAGGCGAAGCCCGAAACAGGATGCTCGAAATCATGGCATTCAGGCACACACTCTTGCCTGAACCGGTGGCGCCGGCAACAAGCACATGGAGCCACTTTTTCAAGTCGGCAACAACCGGTTTGCCTGCAATATCTTTACCAATGGCGAGGGCCACCGGTGAGGGATGTTCAGCCAATTCAGCACTCTCCAGCACATCCCTGAGCAGCACAGCCTCAGTGCTCTTATTGGGAACCTCAATGCCCACCACCGGCTTACCGGGCACGGGTGCTTCAATGCGGACATCCTCCGCGGCTAAAGCCAGGGCCAGGTCGTCGGCTAACGCTGTGATTCTGGATACCTTGATGCCCGGCGCCGGCTGCAGTTCATATCTGGTTACAACCGGACCCTGGCTTACATTTACAACTTTAGCCTCGATGCCGAAACTAGCCAGCGTATTCTCGAGCAGTTCAGTCTGAACCCCTTCAGTGCGCCTGGTCCTAGAGCTCGACTGCTTTAACAGGTAGGTAGGGGGCAGAGTATAGCCGGTGCCTTGCTCTGCTGCCGGCAGGTTCAGCACCAACTGCTCAGGTTCCTCCTCCTGAACCGGCTCTGCCTCAGGTTCCTCGTTTTTTTTCTTTTCCTTCCTCTTGGACCTCGCTTTCTTGGGCTGTTCAGGGACAGGGGCGGCCTCTGCAGGCGGTTCCTGGAAGGCCTGCCGCTCCAGCTTGCGTCGTTTCCGTTCATCCTTCCACTCGCGATAGCTGTCCACCTGCCCGTTCCACATCCTGCCTACCGCGTCCCAAATGTACTTTGCGCCACTATGCACAAGTTCGATGAGGGAAATTCTAAACAAAAAAATGAGGCCAAGCAGGACCATGGTTGCGACCAATACATATGAACCGTGAATGCCAAAGGCGTTGTAACTGAACACCAGAAGCACTGCACCTAAGACACCGGCGCCCTCACCCCGCCTGGCATAACTGATTTCTTCCCTAAGTTCCGGGGGAAACTGGTAACCCCGGTAATAAAGAATATGAAACACTAACGTAACGGAGGCCAGAAGCAAAACCATACCCAATACCCGCTGAAGGGACGGAGGCCACTTTTTGCCGCGGAAAACATGCAGCGCCAGCAGGACAAGCAGCAGCGCGTACAGCACAGCCAAATCACCAAAACATATGCGCAGCAGGGTGCGCAGCTGTCCGCCCACCTTGCCGGCGGCATCCACGTAAAGGGCTAAAACGCAGAAAATGGAAAAACCGAGAAGCAAAATGCCCACTACTTCTCTAGTCCTGATTCCTCCTCGCACTTCTTCGTTTTGCCCCTTCCGGGAACGGTTCGTCTTCTTCACAACGCCACCTCTTTACTTCCTTGTTCTACGCGCCAGGGCTAAACCCTACCATTCCAGTTCTATTTGTCCTGGCGCAGCTGCTGTACCTCTTCAATAAAGTTGTCCACATCCTTAAACTGGCGATAGACAGAGGCAAATCGCACATAGGCCACATCGTCCAACTCACGCAGCTTGTCCATAACAAGCTCGCCGATAAGCTCCGATGCCACTTCCCTGTCCGGGCCCGAGCGAATCTGCCGTTCAATCTCGTCTACCGTCTTTTCAATGACGTCCAATGAAATGGGCCGTTTTTCGCAGGCCCGGAGAATGCCGTTCAAAATCTTAGTGCGGGAGAACGCTTCTCGGCCGCCATCTCTCTTGATTACCAAAAATGGCAGCTCTTCCACCCGCTCATAGGTAGTAAAGCGTTTCTGACAGGAAGTGCACTCCCGTCTGCGCCGAATGGAGGCACCCTCTTCAGTCTGCCGCGAATCCAATACCTTGCTGTCTAAATGTAAACAAAAAGGGCAGCGCATTTACCCCAACCTCTCTAGAAATCCTGGTAAACAATCTTTAACAACATTATACAATAAAACTGTCAACGTTTCCATGTTCTGTTTTTCACCAGAACAACATCAGCCCCCACCAGTACCACGTCTTTCCACGGAATCTCCAAGTCAGCATGTCTGCCGCCCCAAAACCTGAAGGGCCTCACCTCATCCACAATCAGCGCCAGCACCCGCCCTGTGTCCGGATCTACATCCAGATCGCAGACGCTCCCCAAGTAACGACCTTCCTCCATATTGACTACATCGAGCTTTCTAAGCTCTGAAGTCTTAATCATGGTCATGGCCGCACCCCCGTTCCTAACTACTATATGCGCCTCGGCACAAAAAAGAAACGGCCCAGGGCCGTTAGCTTCAGCTGCACGAGTACATTAGTCGGAAATTGGGGGAAAACCTGCCGCGGACGCCTGCCACCACTTTTTTACCGCCTTGGCATACTGCGTTGCAGCAATGCGTTCCCATAGCCTGAAGCGGAAAACAAGGCGGTT
>JAAYSR010000176.1 GCA_012518325.1 Bacillota bacterium | reverse complement strand
CTCCCCGGCATTCTAAAAGCCCTAGATCTGGTTGCACAGCGGCATGAGGATGTGCAGATTGTGGTTTCCTTAGCCCCAACGATTCGGGCGTCTATGGTTGAAGAAATTGTGAAGAAATGCTCATTTGATAGAGTGCGTTTGGAAAGGGATACGTATTCGGTTCTGCGTGCGTCTGATGCGGCGGTCACCAGCATTGGCACAGTGTCTTTGGAGGCGTCCCTTCTTGGGGTGCCGTCGGTCGCGGTATATCGGGTTCCGCACAGCACATTTTTCTTTGACAAACTGCTCGATCGCAAGCCAAATATGACAATAACCAACAACATACTGCGAAAGACTGTAATACCTGAGTTTATCCAGGGAGAGTTTGTCCATACAAAGGTGGCAGAGAAAGTGGAGCAGCTCCTGTTCAATGACGAAGCCAGGCAGTCCATGCTTGGGGAGTTCGCCGCCTTAGAGTATGAGCTGGGAGAACCGGGTGCAGTAGACAGAGCCGCGGATCTTGTTGCAGAAATGGCTGGGTGTGGAGAAGATGGGACAGCTGGCAGCTAAGGGTCTTGTAAAAACATATGGTCAGCGCACAGTGGTTCAGAATGTGGACTTTGAAGCAAGGCGCGGTGAGGTAGTAGGACTCTTAGGTCCAAATGGGGCGGGCAAGACTACCACTTTCCGCCTGATTGTGGGCCTGGGGAAGCTGAACAGAGGCCACATTTTCCTGGACGGCCGTGAGATCACCCACTTGCCAATGTACAAACGCACCCGCCTGGGCCTGGGTTATCTGCCGCAGGAACCCTCTGTGTTCCGCAAGCTGACTGTTGAAAAAAATCTCCTGGGAGTTTTGGAGCTTCGCAAGGAACTGTCCAAAAGGGAGCGGGCAGAGATCCTGGCCGGGCTGCTTGCCGAGTTTAACCTGGAAGAGGTGCGGCACCAAACCGGACACCAGCTCTCAGGGGGGGAACGCCGCCGCACCGAGATCGCCAGGGCGTTGGCTTTGGATCCGGCATTTTTATTCCTGGACGAACCCTTTGCAGGCGTTGATCCCATTGCTGTCGGGGAAATCCAGCGGATAGTGGAGCGCCTCCGTTCCCGAAATCTGGGGATTATTGTTACCGATCACAATGTCAGGGAAACTTTGCGCATTACTGATCGGGCCTATATCCTGCATCTGGGGAGGGTTTTGGTCTCGGGGACCACTGAAGAGCTAGCCGAAAATCCGCTGGCCAGGGAGTATTATTTGGGAGACAACTTTACTCTCTAAACGAAAGAAGGTGTGCAGACCATGTACGGTTTTACCCTGATCTTGACTTTGGTCATTGTGGGCGGGGTGATCGCCTATATCGGCGATCGATTAGGCATGCACGTCGGCCGGAAAAAGCTGACGCTGTTTGGTCTGCGCCCTAAACATACAAGCATACTGGTTACAATCGTCACCGGCGTGCTGATTTCAGCTGCATCCATTGGAGTCCTTTCCATTGCTTCTTTGGATGTGCGCACTGCCCTGTTTAACATGAAGGAAATCCAGGATGAACTGCAGGGCCTGCAGCAGGACTATGTACTGATGGAAGCCCAAAGGGATGCAGCTGAGCAGGGACTCAAGGAGGCTGAAGAGAGTTATCAGCGGATTCTTCTGGACTTGGCCGAAGCCGAAGCGAGCGTGCTTGACTTGCGGGAGCAGGCAGCGCTGCTGCAGGAAGAAGTAGTTGCGCTGGAGGCCGCGGCTGATCTGCTGATGGAAAGTTATGACATAGTGGAGACAGGCTGGTGGCAAATGCGGATGGCAGATATTGCCTTTAATGCCAGTGAAGTTATTCTGACTACGGTAGTCAGCAAGGAGTTCAGCCGGGAAGAAATCAGGATCCATCTGGAACAGTTTATGCAGGAAGTTGATGAGGTCGCCTACAGGCGCGGCGCCAGGGCGGCTGATTCAGACCGTTACCGTGCAGTGTTTCTCCAGCCTGGGGTGCTGGACTTTGTGGTAGAGGACATACGCCTCACTCCCGGCGATGTAATTGTCCGGGCAGTGAGTGAGGGAAACAGCATCCCTGGTGTGCCTGTGCTGGTTTATCTGGAAACCTATCCTGATCAGATGGTATTTTCCAAGGATACTGTGCTGGCCGCCAGCACTTGGGATCCTGCCAGCGGCATGGATATGGACTTTGTGATCCTGCTCATAACCGAAGATGCCAACCGGGCTGCCCTCAATGCAGGCATGTCTTTAAGCAGGGACCGGAGCGCCGCCATCAGGCTTCCGGGCAGCGATTTCCAAAATGCAATCATCGCTTCCCGGGAAATCAAAGGGCCGGTGGAAGTGCGTCTGGTGGTTGCTGAAGACACCTGGCGCTCTCAGACTCCTGTGGAGCTCTATCTAGACATTGTTCCTTAAAGTTCCAGCAAATGTTAATTGCCCCTTAGCAGGAATTTTTCACTGGATATGGAATTTTGTATCGCAAACATCCCTTTTCTGTGCTACACTGTAGCATGAAGTATGATCTTCCAGGGGAATTTTGCCAAAAGTATCAATTCTGAGAAGGAATTGGTAAGCTAATGGAGAATCATCCCTAAATGAGGTATCATTTTCAGTATCTTACAAGTTGGTACGGTCAGAAAGGAGGTGCCCGCGGTTTCCGTCAACTGAAGATACTGAGGGATGACTGCACTCTTGTTTTGCATGAAGTTGAGGGAACAAGGAGACTCAAGCTAAGGCAAGCAAGAGAGTGTTCATCAACATAAAAAACAAAACCAACCTAAAACCAAGGGGGAAAATGAACATGAAAAAGAGACTTGCCCTAGTACTCGTGCTAGTTCTCATGGCTAGCGCAGCAACAACGGCACTTGCAAGCCCGTTCGCAGATGTTCCTGCAGATCACTGGGCTTATGATTCCGTAGCACAATTGGCAGCTGCCGGCTTAATCGAAGGGTATCCCGATGGAACCTACGGCGGAGCCAGAATGATGACTCGTTACGAAGCTGCAATGGTATTTGCCAGAGCACTCAATCGTCTCGAGAGCCAAATCGCAGCTAACAACCTGCTGCCAGAGCTTGACAGAGTCAAAGCCGAATTGATGGCTGAGATTGAAGCTCAACTGGCTGCTGCTGGCAAACCAGTAGTAGAAACCAGAGTTGTCGAAACCGTTCAGAAAGAACTGGACGAAGAAGCTGTTGCACGCCTCCGTGCTGTAGAAATTGCTACAGACGCACTTGAAGGCGACATGGCTTACCTTGAGGCCAGAATGCTCGGTTTGATTGATGGTATTCGCTATGACCTCAACAAACTGGAAGAGACCGAAGCTGTAGTTGTAGAACAGCCTTCGATGGATGAAATCGAAGCTCTGATCGCTCAGCGCATCCAAGAGAGCCTTGTAGATGTAGCTTCCGGCGTAAAAGAGACCACCATCGTTGAGAGAGTTGTCTCTACCACTCCCGAGCTTACCAGAGATGACGTTGAACTCATCGCTGAAGCTCTCATCAAGAGACAGATTGAACAAGTAAACCAAGAAATCCAAGTTAACAGAGAGCTCATCGTTGGCCTCGTTGACTGGGTTGACGAAATCGACGCTGACGTTGCAGTGTTGAAGGATGACGTAGAAGGCCTCAAGACTTCTGTTGCAACGCTTGAGAAGTCTCCAGTCCTCTCCGGCGAGCTCGCTCT
>JAAYSR010000175.1 GCA_012518325.1 Bacillota bacterium | reverse complement strand
GTGTCTCAAGCCGACAGCTATCGCGAAGACACCGTTTTTTATGAATTTTTCTTCTCCATCATTCCCCTCGTGAGCATTGCAGCCTACTTCGATGAGTACCAGGCCAAGAGTGAGCTAAGCGATCAGAGACTGCGGGAACTGGCCCTCCAGTCCTATCTGGCCCACGCCAAGAGCATCCATGCAGACAGGTTTATAGTTCTGGAATCCTAGATCTGCCCTTGGCCAGGGCCGAAGCCTTATCAGCATGGTTAACCGAACGTTTAGTCAAAATAGCAAAGGAGAGATGAGAATGGCATCAGTGAAAGCGAGTGTGCAGACGGCAGCCTTAAGGGAGGGTCTGCGCTATGTGCAGCGCAATCCGGAAGCGAATATTCAGAGACTGATCACTCTCTTCAGGCCTTTTGCTAGAATGTCCGCCCACAGGGAGATCATCGATCAAGTTGAACAGATCTGGCGTGATCCTGAAAATAATGTAAGGCGAGGGGTGGAAAGGGCCTTTGGGCAGCTGTCTCCTTCGGTAATTGAAAAATTCGCCCTGAACTTTCTGCTCAATGCGGCCCTGATCGGAGTTCCCAAAGGCCATGAACTGAGGGAAAAGTATAACTGCAACATTCCCTGGGCAATTTTATTGGATCCTACCTCGGACTGCAATCTGCGCTGCAAAGGCTGCTGGGCAGAAGAGTACGGCAAGGGGGCCAGCCTCAGCCTTGAGGAGCTGGACAGCATCATCACCCAGGGCAAAGAGCTGGGAGTGTACATGTATGTCTACTCCGGCGGAGAGCCCCTGCTGCGGGCGGCTGACATCATTGAGCTGGCCCGCAAGCATGATGACTGTGTGTTCCTCTCCTTCACCAACGGCACCTTGGTCACCCCGGAGCTTTCCGCCCAGCTGAGTGAAGTGGGCAATGTGATTCTGGCCCTCAGTGTGGAAGGCTTTGCTGAGGACAATGACTTTAGGCGGGGCAAGGGCACTTATGCCCATGTGGTGCGGGCTATGGACCGGCTGCGGAGTGACGGTGCGCCCTTTGGCTTTTCCACCTGCTACCACAGTTTGAACACGGAGGAAGTGGCTTCAGAGCAGTTTATCGATGCCATGATAGACAAGGGCTGTTTCTTCGGCTGGTACTTCACTTATATCCCCATCGGGAGACATGCAGATCCCAAGCTCTTGGCCACCCCTGAGCAGCGCAGGCTGATGTACGAACGGGTGCGGGAGTACCGCAGCAGCAAAGATATTTTCGTGATAGATTTCTGGAACGACGGGGAATATGTCGACGGCTGCATCGCCGGGGGACGCCGCTACCTGCATATCAATGCCTATGGCGATGTGGAGCCCTGTGCCTTTATTCATTACGCCAGTGCCAACATTCGCGAGGTGAGCCTCCTCGAGGCGCTGCAGTCGCCCCTTTTTCTGCAGTACCGTGAAAACCATCCCTTTAACTGCAATCCGCTCATGCCCTGCCCCCTCCTGGATAATCCTGATGTGTTGGTGTCTATGGTTAACAGTTCAGGGGCCTACTCCACACAGCGCAGCGACAATGAGTCTGTGGAAACCGTCACCGACAAATGCCGGGCTGCGGCCAGGGACTGGCAGCCTGTTGCTGATCAAATCTGGTGCAGTAAATCGCAGGATCCTGGGGAAGCTGTTTCCTAAAGCCCATCCTCGACTCCAGAGACTTTCGACCTTCACCTGCCAAGCCATCATCGGCAGGGGAATTTTCTTTATGGATTCTTGATATTCCCCCTTTATACTAAGGCTGAAAGCAAAGATAAAGGGGAGACAGCTAACAGTGGACAACCTGGCCCTGGTGCCGAGGGGATGCATCTACGGCCTTTTGGGCCAGAACGGTGCCGGAAAGTCCACAACATTAAAGATGCTCACTGGTCTGATTCGGCCGACCCAAGGCGAGGTAAAAATGTTTGGCCAGCCTTGGCAGCGGCTGCATCTGCGGCGTCTCGGGGTCCTGATCGAATCTTCGGCTTTGTACGGAAACTTAACCGCCAAAGAGAACCTCAGTATCCGCACAATTTTGCAGGACCTGCCGAACGGGGAGGTTTCCCGGGTGCTGGAGGTGGTACAGTTGTGGCTCGTTCCCATGGGCTACTTGGCGCTGCTGGCCCCTTTCGTTTATGTTGTCCTGCTACGCAGAGCCTATCTCAGCAGAAGGGAAAATCCGGCCTAGACCTGCATATT
>JAAYSR010000174.1 GCA_012518325.1 Bacillota bacterium | reverse complement strand
TAAAGGAGTGCAAAAATTCACCGTAGAATTCTTCCCGCGCACAGATCGGGATCCGGTATATGAATGGTACAAGCTGCCGACCGGAGAACACATTTATAAAGTAATCGTCACAGTATCCGCAGCAGACGCATAACGAAGCAAAGGAGGCTATTTGTCCTCTAAGATTGGTTGGCCCTGACTCTTGCCTATAGAGTCAGGGCCTTCTTTCTCATACGACACGCTGATCTAGTGCATGATGCATACAGCAGAGCTCTGCGGTCAAAAATGTTATGCTGACAAAAAAGTGAGCTGTTTCACTGCCAGTACGCGATAACTCCGCTGGAAGATTCCGTGGGAATAGTCCAGAAACACACCTCTATCAGGCCTCTATGGCATATGCTCGGATAGCATGAGCCACCCCATGGTCATTGTTGGAAGCTACCACATGATCCGCTGCTTCCTGTACCTCCCTAGGCGCATTGCCAACAGCAACACCAACGCCTGCCGTCTGAATCATGCTGATGTCATTGTTGCTGTCGCCGATGGCCATAACTTCATGGGCCCCGATCCCCAGGCTCTTTGCCAGCCACATCAGGGCATTGCCTTTGTGGGCATTGGCGTTAGTTATTTCGATATACCGCGGCCTGGAACGCAGCAGCAGAACGTCTTCGCCAACTAATGGGCGAAGCTCCTCAATTCGAGCTAGGGTCTGCTCGGGCTCACTGATTATCAGGAGCTTGGAGAGCTGCTTGCTTCCGTCCTGAATAAACTCTACAAGATCATCCACCTCTGTAACCCCTACGCGCAAGCGTTCTGCGTAGTCTTTGACATCCTGGTTCAACGCAGATACATAGAGTTCGTCATCGAAGTAGGCGTTAACTGTCCAGCCCCTGGTCTGTCCGTACTCCGCTATAGCGCTGCCAACCTCTGCCGGCAGGGCCTGTTCATAAAGAGTCTCACCCGAGAGACGGCGAATCATCGCCCCATTGTAGCAAATCAGGGGCAGATCGTTACCCAGCCCTAGCTCCCTGCCGAAGGGGGCGGTGGATTGAAACATGCGGCCGGTGGCAATCGTGAAGATAATCCCTTTCTCCGCAGCCTCAGCGATTGCCTTCTTATTCTCTTCGGTCAGCTTGCCGTCATGGTCTAAGAGCGTATCGTCCAGATCCGCTGCGATTAATTTGATCATAGTGCACCTCATTTCTCTATAGAAAAAGAGATGGTTATCCCATCTCTCTCCCAGCCTCTTTTTCTCCACTTGCTTCACCTTTCCTTCCTCAGCTTTCCCGGGCAGAGATCACAATAGACCCGGAAGTGGATGAAGCGTCTAGATCCAGTCTGTCTGCATGCTCTGCGTAATCAATGGAGTGCGCCTTAAAGAGCCAGCCCCCCGCCTGCCTTTCCTGACTTGTAATCTTTAAGGAACGGGCATCTGCAGAGATACGACCCACTGAAGTCTGCAGATCCAAGTCCAAACCTAAGTCCGTCCGGGCAGGCAGACTCACGCTGATGGTTCCATTGGTGGTGCGCAGCCCATAGTGCGCCTGTCCCTCTACATCCAGCACCCGAACGTTTACCGAGCCGTTTGTGGTCACCAGATCAACTTCAGAAGCTGATATTGCCAAGCGGTAGGACCCGTTGCCGAGTCTATAGTCTATCGCCTTGGCCGCCACATCCTTCATCTCGCATGCGCCATTGCCCCCTTCACCGGAAATGGAATCAGCCCGCAGCGTGTACAATCTGGCTGTTCCATTGACAGTGCAAATTCTGACCTGGGCTGCGTTAAGGTTTTCCAGGCGCAGCGACCCGTTTTGCGACTCTAATTCTATATCGTACTTGCGCTCCGGCACCATCAGGTGAAGCGACACGCTAACGTCGCCCAATGTCGGCACGCTGAGCCGCAAGTCTGCCCTCTCCACCCCGTCTTCCCAGTCCAAGGCAAAGAGCCTGCTGCTTGGCAGTTCCTGATCGCCGCCCCGCAGCCGCTGTACCACAGTCAATTGATATTCTTCCTCATCCCATCCCTGTACGTGAACAGAGCCGCTGGCATTGATAATCTGGATGGGTATCACCTCTCCGGCGCCCACTGTTCCCCTGACAATGCTGGTAAACTCCTGGCTTTCTCCCTGTCCCAAAAAGGGAATGCGTGCCAAGACTTTTGGCAGCCTGCTGAGTTTATCACCCAAATTGTGCTCAATAGAGCGGGAAAACCGCTCGGCGGCCAGCTCTACCT
>JAAYSR010000023.1 GCA_012518325.1 Bacillota bacterium | reverse complement strand
GGATGAAGGAGGACGTTTACGCTTGCAGGCAGTGGACGGAGTTCATGTCACCGGACTGGGCACCAGTTTTTCTTTGCACAGAACCTTTGTACAAAGCAGGAATAGCGATGACAGTGTAGAAGTAGTACGCTGATATCCAATAGGTGGCAATGCTTTCTGGGGGGAAACGCGAAGGGCTATGCGAGATCTGCGGGACAGGTCTTGTTTGGCAGTTTCTCCTTTTTCTATGGTTCAGGGGCGAACATCTGTTTTTGACTGAAAGGAGCGGTTTCAAGAGTGACGAGTGAGAAGCAAAAAGCATTGGAACGGGCTGTTCTTGATATTGAAAAGCAATACGGCAAAGGCGCCATTATGAAGCTGGGAGACACGGTCTCCAGAAGTATTGAAGTGATTCCCACAGGTTCTCTCTCACTTGATATTGCTTTAGGGGTAGGAGGCGTTCCACGGGGGAGAATTATTGAGATTTACGGTCCTGAATCATCTGGTAAGACCACCTTGGCCCTGCATATAATAGCCGAGGTTCAAAAGGCAGGCGGCATTGCCGCCATCGTCGATGCGGAGCATGCGCTGGATGCAGGCTATGCCAAGAACTTGGGCGTCGATACCGACAACCTTTTGATCTCCCAGCCCGACCACGGCGAACAGGCGCTGGAAATCACTGAACACTTGGTACGCAGCGGCGCAGTTGAAGTGGTAGTAGTAGACTCTGTCGCGGCCTTGGTGCCTAGAGCGGAAATTGAAGGGGAAATGGGAGACTCCCATGTGGGGCTGCAGGCTCGCCTCATGTCCCAGGCGCTGCGAAAACTCACTGCCGCAATTGGCAGATCGAACTGTACAGTAATTTTTACGAACCAGTTGCGTGAAAAAATTGGTGTAATGTTTGGCAACCCGGAAACGACCCCCGGCGGAAGGGCGCTAAAGTTCTACGCCTCAGTCCGCCTGGATATTCGCCGCATTGAAACCCTCAAGAAGGGCAATGAGATGATCGGCAACCGCACCAGAGTTCGAGTTTTGAAAAATAAGGTGGCACCTCCCTTCAAAGAGGCAGAGTTTGATATTATTTACGGTTTGGGGATTTCCCGCCACGGCGATATCCTAGATTTAGCAGCTGAGCTGGATATTGTTAATAAGAGCGGTTCATGGTATTCCTATGGTGACCTGCGCCTTGGGCAGGGACGGGAGAATGCCCGTGAGTTTCTGCTGAGCAACCCTGAGTTGACAGATGAAATCGAGCAAAAAGTTCGTGTGGCCAAAAACTTGGTCAAGCCTGAGGAAGTGAAGGAAGAAGTTGGAACCAAAAAGGACTGATGCCAAGGCCCATGCACTAAGATTGCTGACCATCAGGGACCGCAGCGAAAAGGAACTGAAGGACCGCCTGGAAAGCCGCTTTTCGCAGGAGGAGACTTTGGAGGCCCTGGATTATCTGAAGAAACTGGGCTACCTGGATGACCTGCGTTTTGCCGAAAACTATGTGCAGTACCGCAATCGGAACAGGCCCACCGGCAACTACCTGCTTCAGTTTGAGCTGCGCAACAAAGGAGTTGCCGATGACTATATCGAGCAGGTTCTCAATCCGCCGGATGTCGAGTATGAGCTCGCCCTATCCCTGGCCAGGCAGCGCCTGGGCCGGCTGGAAAAAGTTGAGGCCCTGGCCCGAGTCAGAAAACTCTACGGACTGCTTCAGCGCAGGGGTTTTCCCGCACATCTGGCAAGAAGAGCTGTTGGGGAACTGCTTGACAGTGATCTTGAAAATGAATACAATTAAATGTAGGTTGTATCTCTGACAACCTTGGTTATTCGAAAACGAAATGAAAAGTCTTTTGAAAACGCAACGGAAAAAAGCTGAGTTTCGGCTCGGCTTTCTTTTCTAAGGTTTTGTGAAAGGAGGAGGTGAACAGTATCGATTTATTGATTGAGCTAATTAAATATGGAGTGATTGCAGTTATTGGCGTGGCTGCGGGATACTTCATTCGCAAGGTGTCTGCTGAGGCAACCATCAAGTCAGCGGAGGAAGAAGCTCGACGGATTTTGCAGGAAGCGGAACGTGATGCAGAGACGAAAAAGCGCGAAGCTTTGGTCGAAGCACGTGAAGAGATTCACAAGTCGCGGGCTGAGGTCGAAAAGGAGTCACGGGAGCGCCGTGCTGAACTGAACCAGCTGGAACGCAGGCTTTCGCAGAAAGAAGAAACGCTGGATAAACGCAGCGACTCTTTGGAGCGCAAAGACGAGATGCTTCAGCGCAAACTCCGCGAGGTGGAGCAAAAGCAGGCCGAAGTGAATGAACTTCTCGAAAAGCAGCGCACGGAACTCGAACGCATCTCTCATCTCACCACTGAACAGGCGCGGGAGCTGATCCTGAAGACTGTGGAAGATGAGGTGAAGCACGAAACTGCAATTCTCATTCGTGAACTGGAGAATCAAGCACGGGAAACAGCGGAGAAGCAAGCCCGTGATATTATCTCCCTGGCGATTCAGCGTACGGCAGCCGACCACGTTGCAGAATCAACAGTTTCGGTTGTGCCGCTCCCCAATGATGACATGAAGGGGCGCATCATCGGCAGGGAAGGTAGAAATATTCGAGCTCTAGAGACCTTGACAGGCATCGATTTGATTATTGACGACACGCCTGAAGCGGTAATTCTTTCCGGATTTGATCCTGTGCGCAGGGAAATCGCCCGCATTGCACTGGAGCGTTTAATCGCAGACGGCCGCATTCATCCGGCCCGAATCGAGGAAATGGTAGAGAAGGCCCGCAAAGAGGTAGACGCAGTAATCAGAGATGCAGGCGAACAGGCTACTCTAGATGCGGATGTTCATGGTTTGCATCCGGAACTTGTCAAACTGTTAGGAAGACTACGTTTTCGAACTAGCTATGGTCAGAATGTGTTAAAGCATTCAGTTGAAGTGGCTCATTTGGCAGGTATTATGGCAGCAGAGCTTGGCGTTGATGCCAGACTGGCCCGCCGGGCAGGTTTGCTCCATGATATCGGGAAAGCCGTTGACCACGAGATTGAAGGAACCCATATTGAAATTGGAATTGAGCTGTTGCGCAAGTACAAAGAGAATGATGATGTCATCCATGCAATGGCCTGCCATCATGGTGATTATGAGGCTGAAAGCGTGGAGGCTGTGTTGGTTGCAGCAGCAGATTCTATTTCGGCAGCACGACCTGGAGCACGGCGGGAGACTTTGGAAAGTTACATCAAACGTCTGCAGAAGTTGGAGGAGATAGCATCATCCTTCGACGGCGTAGACAAATCCTATGCTATTCAGGCAGGTCGAGAAGTGCGGATTATGGTGAAGCCGGACAAGGTCAATGACGCTACCGCGGTACAATTGAGCCGCGATATAGTTAAACGCATTGAAGCGGAGCTTGAGTATCCCGGTCAGATCAAAGTGACCGTGATCCGTGAAACCCGTGCCGTGGAGTATGCTAAGTAAAACCAGGCTGCAGCCTGGTTTTAATTTTCCAATGCTGGGAGGGGTACAGATGGAATACGAAGGCAGTCAAGTGGATCTATTTATCGCAGTCTTGGTTCGGTTCCCTCAGATCAGTGCCATACATTATGAGCCGGAAACAAATGCGCTGCGCATAGCATTCATGCTGAAAGCAAAGGAACAGGATCTTCCCGGTTTTGTACGCAGTCTAAATTCACATCTTGCCCTCTTCCACCGCCTGAGGCAGGACTCTGTCGCTGTTGCCTCTGTGAAACATGCCAAAGCAGGCGAGTTTGCCACTGTGGAGGTGACCAGGGATTTGGCTAGTCTGTCCCTTGGTGAGTTAAACTTGATCGTGTCGCTTGTATCCGATTATTTTGGAGACGCTGTTGTGCAGGAGGAACAGGCTATGGCGGAAGAGGACCTCTTTGAACAGGAGTTTCTCATCGACGCCTTGTTGATGTCCGGCTCCTGGCGATTTCGCGAACGTTTAACGGGGTTCCGTGAAAACGGCCGAGTTTTGGTGTACAGCGTCCCCCTTGGGGTGAGAGAATCATGAATGTACTGGTGTTAGGGGATATCTTCGGCAGGCCGGGGCGGAAAATTGTCGCAGAACACCTGCCTGATCTGCAGGAGAAGTATCGGCCCGGGCTCATCATCGCTAACGGCGAAAACGCTGCAGGGGGCTTTGGACTGACCCGGAAGGTGGCTGAAGAGCTGTTTTCCCTGGGAATCCATGTCCTGACCAGCGGCAACCATATTTGGGACCAAAAGGAAATGTACACATATATTTGCCAAGAGCAGCGTATTCTTAGACCAGCGAACTATCCGCCGGAGGTTCCAGGTTCATCAGTTTTCATTCACAGGAACGGCGATTGGGTTGTGGCAGTTGTAAACCTGATCGGACGGGTTTTTATGGCTGACTATGATTGCCCATTCCGCACTGCTGATGCG
>JAAYSR010000173.1 GCA_012518325.1 Bacillota bacterium | reverse complement strand
TTAACGGCCTGGAAACCGAGCACAGCAGCAACAGCTTTGACCTGAACGGTGTTACCGTGAATCTGCTGGAAGCAAAAGAGGGTGTTACAGTTCGGGTGGAAGTCCGCCACGATGTGGATGCTGTGGTAGACAAGATCAAAGAGTTCGTGAACATGTACAACGAGCTCGTTGATGAGCTCAACTCGGCCCTCCGTGAAGAAGTCTACAGAGACTTCCCGCCCTTGACCGACGAACAGCGGGCCGAACTCTCTGACAAAGAGATTGAGATGTGGGAAGAGAAGGCAAAGAGCGGGCTGCTCCGTTCAGATTCCATTGTCAGCGGAATTCTCAGTGAGATGCGTCTGGCTTTGGCAGCAGCGGTTCAGGGAGAAGAGGGCAGCATTTCCCTGGCAGATATCGGCATAACCACAGGTTCCTGGTATGAATACGGGCGCCTGAACATCAATGAATCCAAGCTCCGGGCCGCTGTGGAGGAGAATCCTGATGCGGTGCAAAGGCTCTTCACCAGTGAAGGTGAAGCAACCTCCGGCAAGGGTATTGCCAGGAGATTGGAGGATGTTCTGGATAAAGGCATGGCCCGCCTGACCCAGACCGCAGGCAAGGCAACCGATGTCTATGACAAGAGCTTCTACGGAGAGAGGATTCGTGAGTATGAATCACGCCTCAGCGCCATGGAAGAGAGGCTGCTCCGCTATGAGGAGACCCAGTGGAGAAAGTTCACCGCCATGGAGAGAGTCCTCGGTCAGCTCTACGCTCAAAGTGACTGGCTGACGCAGCAGCTCTTCGCGATGCAAGGGTGATGGCAGGCGTGTTAACTGAACTGTATCAGCAACAACTTGACCTTTTTCGGCGTTTGGGCAAACTCAGCACTTCGATGGCTGGGTTTGCCCCTGATCAGCTGATGGGGGATGACACCGCGGGTGAAGGATTCCTCAGGCTCGTCGATGAGCGGGCGGTGATCATGGGCCAGATTGATCAGCTGTCGGAGCAGATTGACTCCCTGGAAGGGGAAGGGGAGAGCCCTGAAGTTGGGCTCTTAAAACGCGCCTTGCAGGAAGAAATGGCCAAGATCCAGGAGAAGAACGAAGTGATTGAAGAAGTGGTCAAAAAAGCCCTGGAAGAGCTGCGCCAGGAAGCCAAGAAGCTGCAGAGCGGCAAACAGTCCAACCGGGCTTACATTGGCTCCTTCCGCAGTGCAGAAGGAGCCTATATCGATAAACGTCGTTAGGATGCGTGCTATGGCAGAATTTTTCGGATTTGCGCAGGAGCTCTTGGCTAAGGGGAGGGCAAAAAAAGGAGATCCCTATGCCGATGCGGAATTATATGATTTGTTGGTAAGAGAAGCAGCAGAAGACAATTTTTATATACAATTCGCTCAGCGCAGGGGAGGCAGGGTCCTCGATTTGGCCTGCGGTTCAGGCCGCCTGATTCCCGGCCTGCTGGATGCAGGGCTGGAAGCAGCCGGCGTAGATCTGTCCCCTGCCATGCTGGCCAGGGCAAGGCAGCGCCTGGGGCCTGATGCGGACCGGGTAGAGCTGGTCCAGGGAGATATGCGCTCCTTCTCTCTCCAGTGTTTATTCGATACTATCATGATCCCATACTGTTCTTTCATGTATCTGTACAGCGACGAGGATCGCCTGGCTGTGCTGCAGAACTGTTACAGCCACCTGAAACCCGGTGGCGCCCTCGTTTTTGATTTTTTGGCAGGCACTGTCCAACTCGGTGAGGGATGGCCCAGGCTGGCTTTGCAGGGCGTTCACCCTCTTACCGAAGAGATTTTGCTCAGTGTGGTTCAGGCCAAGGGGCTGGCGCCTGATTTGCGTCTGCTCAACCAGATCAACTACGTCTATCCCAAGGAGCCTGATTCACCCAGAATTACTGTCTATTCCAGCAAGGAAGCTGTGCTCCGGCCTGAACGGGTGGTTGAGCTGCTCGCCCGGGCAGGTTTCGTTACGGAGGGAGTGTATCGAGACTCATCCTTGCAAGCATATGATGGCGGTGAAGAGTGTTTGATCACAGCCCATAGGTGAGGGAGATGTGTATGAAAATCAGACGAGAAGACTATGCTGTACACAATGCCATGGAGGAAGTGGCGGATCAGGCTGTGGAACGGGTTCTTTCGGAAGACAGGACCGCCTGTGACTGTCCCATCTGCCGGGAGGACATCAAGTCCCAGATGCTCAACAACGTTCAGCCCCAGTATTATCCCGTCATTGACGGTGAGCCGGTTCCGGAGGCTGTCCCCTTGGAAGAGCTGGACACAGAGCTTTTCAACAAGGTTATGGTCGAATGCTACAAAGCGCTGACCCGAGTTAAGCAGCACCCAAGGCATGGTTTCGAACGGGTGCCTATGCATAATACAACTGAAGATCTGCTGCGTTTTTTTGCCAGTGACATTCTTTCCAGCCAGAAACTCACCCTGAGCAGAGATGACTTATCCAGAATGATGGCGTCAGCCCTAAACGGCTTGAAGCCTTCCTACACCACCACGCATACAGGAGATGCCTTTATCCGTGCGTCAGAGATCGATGCAGCCTACCGGGCTCAGGTCTATTCGGAAATTTTTACAGCCCTGGAAAAGCTGTGACACAATCCCCATAGACTGTTGACGTGAAAAAAGACGTCCGGATGTGCTGGACGCCTTTTTCTATGTTGGGGCGTTGATTTTGACGGTTACGATACAACCCTTTTCTGGATGTCAGCAACAACATCTTGGTCTGTGAGAGATTCGACCCTGTTCCAGAACTGCAGAGCAGGATCCGGACCGAGAATGTCACTGAAAAGTTTGTCGCCTCGACTGTCCCAGATGGTGATCTTCAGGTGACCGCCTTTATTTTGAATTCGCACAAAGTATTCGCCGCTTTCGAACATGGTATTCATCAGCACACCCTCCTTTTTGAATTACTTTCCCCACCTAGGAGAGAAATCCTGCGAGGACGGAAGCTAAAAGTGGCAAGAGAAGGTGAAGATAAATTGAGAAAAAAAGCCGAACGGAAACGAGTGTTTAGAGCAGCCTTGGAAACTAAGGTGCAGCGCATGTTCGGACGCAGTATAAGAGGGGCTTCTGAAGCCCAGATCTTTCAAGCCCTTTGCCAGGTAGTTTCAGACCTGGTCAAGGAACAGCAGGCCTATGCCTCTGAGCTGATGCGGGGTCATCAGGGCAAGGAGCTTTATTACCTGTCTATGGAGTTTTTGATGGGACGTGCCCTGAGCAACAACCTGATCAATCTCGGTATTGAAGACTTAGTCGAAGAGGTCTGCGCAGAGCTCGGCGTAGAGCTTAAGGAACTGCAGGAAATGGAGCCTGATCCGGGCCTGGGCAACGGAGGCCTGGGGCGCTTGGCCGCCTGTTTCCTGGACTCCCTGGCCAGCCTGGGCCATAAAGCCACAGGCTGCGGGATCCGCTATGAGTACGGCCTGTTCCAGCAGAAAATCGTCGACGGCTACCAGGTGGAAGTGTCGGACCCCTGGCTGGAGAACGGTTCCAGCTGGGAAATTGCCCTGCCTGAGGAGACTGAAATTGTCAAGTTCGGCGGCTTTGTGGAAGTGACTGAAGCTGACGGCAGGCTGCACTATGAGCACAAGGGCTATCAGTCTGTCCGTGCGGTTCCCTACGATATGCCCATCCTGGGCTATGATTCAGAAGTGGTGAACTCCCTGCGCCTCTGGGCGGCCAGGGCCACCAAGCACTTGGACATGTCCCTCTTCGGCCAGGGGAAGTACCTGGATGCCCTGGAAGAGAAAGAGCTGGCGGAAGTGATTTCTAAAGTGCTGTATCCCGATGACAATCACCCTGAGGGCAAAGCCCTCCGCCTGAAGCAGCAGTACTTCTTCGTCTCAGCCAGCATTCAGAGCATCGTGAGAAAGTTCAAGAAGCAGCACGGCCCGGACTTTGCCAAGTTTCCCGACCATGTGGTCATTCATATCAACGATACCCATCCTGCCCTGGGCATTCCCGAACTAATGAGGATTCTCCTCGATGAAGAGGGTTTGGACTGGGATCAGGCCTGGCAGATCACCCAGCGCACCTTTGCCTACACCAACCATACCATTATGGAAGAGGCGCTGGAACGATGGCCGGAAGGTCTGTTCAGGGACCTTCTGCCCCGCCTGTGGGATATCGTCTACGAAATCAATGAGCGCTTTTGTGCCGCCCTGTGGGAACGCTACCCCGGGGACTGGGACAAAATCGCCCGCATGTCCATTATTGCCTACCATGAGGTTAAAATGGCCCATCTGTGCATCGTAGGCAGCTTTTCTGTCAACGGCGTAGCCCAGCTGCACAGCAGGATCCTCAAGGAAGAGGTCTTTGCTGAGTTTGCTGAGTTTTACCCCGAAAAGTTCACCAATGTGACCAACGGGGTGACCTTCAGGCGCTTTTTGGTCAAGGCCAACCGGGGCCTTGCCGGACTGTTGGCGGATCGCATCGGCACAGACTGGATCAAGAAGCCGGAAGAGCTCAGCAAGTTCCTGGCCTACCAGGACGATGCCCCTACCAAGGAGGCTTTAGCCCGCATCCGCTATGAAAACAAGTATTCCCTTGCCAAGTATATCTTTGATCACAACCATGTGCGGGTGGATCCAAGTTCCATTTTTGACGTGCAGATCAAGCGGCTCCATGAGTACAAGCGGCAGCTTCTGAACATCCTTCATGTGCTGTATCTATATAACCGCCTGCTGGAGGATCCCCACTTTGACCTGTATCCCCGCACATTTATCTTCGGTGCTAAGGCTGCGCCGGGCTACGGCATGGCTAAGCTGATCATTAAGCTCATCAACGATGTGGCTGAAAGAGTCAACAACGATCGGACTATTGACGACAGGCTCAAGGTAGTCTTCCTGGAGAACTACCGTGTTTCACTGGCCGAAGCTATTATTCCGGCCTCCGATGTCAGCGAGCAGATCTCCACTGCCGGCAAGGAAGCGTCAGGTACCGGCAATATGAAGTTTATGCTGAACGGAGCTTTGACCATCGGCACCCTGGATGGGGCCAATGTGGAAATCGCGCAGCGGGTGGGGAGAGACAATATCTTTATCTTCGGCCTTACCGCTGAGGAAACCAGTCGGTACTACCAGGACGGAACCTACCGTCCCTATGATGTCTACCAGTCTGACCCCTATCTCAGACAGGTTCTGGATCAGCTCGTGAACGGCTTTGTCAACAGCCAGAACATCACGCTCTACCAGGAACTTTACCACGGCCTGCTCCACGGCTGGGGCGGCATGGCGGATCCTTACTTTGTCCTGAAGGACTTCGGGGCTTACCGCAAGGCCCACGAGGAGATCAATGCCCAGTACCAAGAGCCGGATCTGTGGTGGAAGAAGGCGATCATCAATATCGGCAATGCCGGTTACTTTTCCAGTGACCGTACCATTGAAGAATACAATCAAAGAATCTGGAAGCTACATTAGAAGAGGGAGGTTTCTCGATGAACAGCAACAAGCATCCAATTGCACTGCAGCTCTACTCTTTGCGTGATCTGGCACAGCAGGATTTTGTCCGCACTCTGGAACTCACCGCCGAACTCGGCTATGAAGGCGTCGAGTTTGCCGGCTACGGCGGACTGTCCAGTAGCGAAATGAAGGACCATCTGGATCGCCTGAACCTCAGGGCGGTCAGCACCCATGTATCCCTGGAGCGGCTCCGGGACCATCTGGATGAAGAAATAGCCTACAACCGGGTCTTGGGCAACAGCACCCTGGTTTGCCCAGCTCCTCCTCGGGGCTTTGAACGGACCCGGGAAAACTGGACTGCTTTGGGCAAGGAACTCACAGAACTGGGTAAAAAGGCTGCTGACCAGGGGTTCCGCCTGGGCTACCATAACCACAGCTTCGAATTTGAGCAGCATGAAGGCGTCTATGCCCTGGACCTGCTCTGGGAGGCCTCTGACCCGCGCTTCCTCTTTGCCCAGCTGGACCTGGGCTGGGTGCTGCACGGAGGGGAGGACCCCTCAGGCTATTTGCGCAAGTTGGCAGGACGTACACCCCTCGTTCATATCAAGGATTTTGACAGGGACAAGAAGCAGACGGATGTGGGCTGCGGCGAGCTGGACCTGGCAAATGTGCTCCAGGCTGCCGCCGAGGCAGGGGTGGAGTGGCTGATCCTGGAGACCGAGGAATACAAAGTTTCCCCCCAGGAAAGTGTCGAGGCAGGTTTGGAGAACTTGAAGAAGGCCCAGGGCAGGTAAACACGCACAGAAAAGTCGACCGCAAGGTCGGCTTTTTTTATATTCCGCCACAGTTTGGATATACTAGGCAAAAGTGGAAGGAGGTAGACTGCTATGTTCTTCTGGAGGCGCGCCAAACAGAAAAAACCCAGGGGTCTGACCTCCGTGACGGCGTCCCTGGACACCAACATCGACTGGTTCAAACAGGATATTTTTGCCAATGACGATACCATTGTCTACCGCCGTTTTCGCACCGGAGAGCCCCAGTCCCGGGCCTGCGTGCTGATTTTCGCTGAGCACATGGTCAAGCACGAGTTTTTGAGTGAACATATCGTCCGGGCCATGATGCAGGGACCTCTGCCCAACGGCCTGCACAGGGATGATTTGATTGATTACATTACCGAACGGATCATCCACTCCGATGCGGTCACAGTCACCGGCAGCTTCACCAAGCTGGCGGAGCTGATTACCGGCGGCAGAGGTGTACTGCTGATCGACGGCTGTGATCTGGGAATTGCCGTGGATGCCCAGGGGTGGGCCAAGAGGCAGGTGGCCGAACCTCCTTCGGAGAACGTGGTGCGGGGGCCCCGCCAGGGCTTTACCGAGGATTTAGGCGGCAATGTCGCCCTGGTCCAGCGCCGGATCACCAATCCGGCCTTTAAGACCAAGTTTCTGACGGTGGGAACCCAAAGCAACACCAAGGTGGCGGTGCTTTACGTAGACAGCGTTGCCTCGCCGGCCTTGGTGGAAGAAGTGCTGGATCGGATCCAGAAAATTGACATCGATGCAGTGATCGATTCCGGCTACATTCAAGAGCTGATTCAGGATTCTCCCTACAGCCCAATGCCGACCATCGGGCACACTGAAAGGCCCGATGTTGTGGCGGGCAAAATCCTGGAAGGACGGGTGGCGGTGTTAGTGGACGGCTCCCCTTTTGCCCTGACCATGCCTTATCTGTTTGTGGAAGCCTTCCAATCCAACGAGGACTATTACAATCACTGGGTGACGGCAACGTTTCACCGCATCGTCCGCTACATCAGCTTTTTTATCACCACCAGCACCCCGGCCCTGTACTTGGCCCTGATCAGTTATCACCCTCAGCTGATCCCCACCAATCTCGTGATCAGCATCGCTGCCTCGCGGCAGGATGTGCCCTTTCCCGGGATTGTGGAAGTGGTGGCCATGGGCTTGGTCTTTGAGATCCTCAGGGAGGGCGGTGTGCGCCTGCCTCGGCCTGTCGGACAGGCTATCAGCATTGTGGGGGCCATTGTCCTGGGGGATGCGGCAGTCAGTGCCAGCCTGGTTAGTGCGCCCATGATTATTGTCGTCGGCATTACCGCGGTTGCAGGCTTCGTGATCTCCACACTTTACGATACTGCGGTCCTGATTCGTCTTTTACTGGTTCTGACTTCTTCCATCCTAGGGCTCTACGGCTACATTTTAGGGGTGATGGCAATTGTCATCCACCTGGCTTCCATGAAATCCTTCGGAGTTCCCTATCTGACCTCCATGACCGAGTTTCTCGGGCAGAACGTCAAGGATGCCATGGTGCGCGTGCCTTGGTGGCGCATGACTTTGAGGCCCCGCTACCTGGCGGCTCAGGATCGCAAGCGGTTACAAAGCACCGCGGGGAGCAAGGACAGATGATGCGCCGGCTGGTTTGGGCCATAATACTCATCTGCCCGCTACTGCTCCTTTGCGGCTGCTGGGACTACACCGAGATTGAGATCCTGGATTTTGTGCTCGGGGCCGGGCTGGACCAGGTGGAACCGGACTACTTGGTGGTTACCGAGATGATCAAGACCAGCGGCTCAGCCCAGGAGGCACAAGTTGAAACAGTGGTGCTGACCACCCACGGCAGGAGTCTCTCCAGCGCCGCCCGGGCCCTGTCCAGCCCCGCCGGCAGAGATGTTTTCTGGTCCCACGCCCAGGTTTTTCTGGTGTCCGAAGAAGTGGCTAGGGGGGGCATCCTCTCTGCCATCGAGTACGCGGTGCGCTCCCACCATATGCGGAGTACCGTGGCCATGTTTGTCACCAGGGACTGTACTGTGGAGGAGGTCTTTAAAAGCAAGCCGCCCTTCAATGACACAGTCAGCGAGCATTTGGGCGTGCTCATCGACTTGCACGCAGTGGTTTCCAATTTCTATCCCCAGCAGGTCTGGGAGTTTACCAGCGACCTCACAGCCCAGGGCATTTCCGGAACACTCCCCACCATTCAGCTCGTCCACGAGCAGGGGGAAAAGGTGCCGATTGTCAAGGGAACTGCAGTCTTTAAAAAGGACAGGATGGTAGGCTGGCTGGACGGAGAAGAATCAGCCCTTTTCAGCCTGCTCAAAGGCAAATTTCAGAGGGATCATTTTGTGATGGAAACAAGGACAAGTGAAGGCAGCTTCCCCATAACCTATCAGATCATGGGGAACAAGGTTGATATCAAGCCTGTTGTAAAGGGGGAACGCCCGCGGATGAATATCAAGATCAGCCTGCAGCTCAGTGTGGTGGAAGTGGGACATGGAGCAAAAATCAGCTTTCAGAATGAGCAGGAAGTCAAGAACATAGAGGAGCAGATTGCCCATACCTTCAATCGGCGCACCAAGGATTTGATCGAGAAACTCCAGCTGGAGTACAATTCCGACATTCTCGGCTTCGGCCAGCTGCTCCGGAGAAAAGAGCCTGACATCTGGCGCCGTTACAGCGAGGATTGGGACAGTTTCTTTCCCCTCCTGGATGTGGAGGTGGAGGTCAAGTGCACCATTGCCTTTACAGGGCTTTCCTCCCAGCCGATTATAGTGAGAGATTGAGATGATGATTGCCCTTATACTGGTAAGCTTCATAGCAGTGGGGACAGTGGATATCTGGCGCTGGCCCAGGCGCCCCTGGCAGAAGGTCGCGGTTTACCTGGTGCTGATGGCAGCCGCAGCGGCCCTTTCCATCTTGATTCTGACAGTTGACGACCTGCCGGTGCCAAATGTTCTTGGACCCCTTGACGAGCTGCTGGGGGAACTATGGCCGGGAGGTGAGACCAAGTGAAGGAGATTGTCCCGGACAAGCAGGGTATGGTCCTGGTAACCCTTTTTGTTGTAGGCAACACTCTGGTCTTTGCCCTCGGGGGCCGGGCAGGGCCCGATATCTGGCTGGCCTTCTTGGTGGCCATTGCCGTCACCGCGCCCTTTATTCTGATCTTCGCCCGCCTAACCAGTCTGATGCATGGCAAGACCTTTGCCGACGGAGTGGAAATGCTCTTCGGCAAATGGCCGTCACGGGCCGTTGCACTTTTGTATACCGGCTATGCCTGGCGCCTAGGATGCCTGGTGGTCAGCCACGTTACCCACTTTATCCAGGCTGTATCGCTGCCGACTACGCCTCAGACGGTGATGTCCCTGGCCTTTGGAGTGCTGGTGATCTGGATCGTCAAGGGCGGCATCGAGGTGCTTGCCCGCTTTAGCTCGGTCATGAGCCGTGTTGTCTTAACGGTGCTGTTTAGCGCCTTTGCCCTTCTGATCAACAGAGTCGACCTCGGCCAGTTCCTGCCCGTGATGTACAATGGCTTTGGGCCGGTCATGGAAGGCGCATTGCAGCTCCTTGACTTTCCGTTTATGGAGACAGTTCTCCTGTTTTGGATCTTCGACGGGTTCAAGAAGAAAGACTCTGCCTACAGAGTGTTTGTACCGGGTTTTCTGGTTGGTGCTCTGATCCTTTTGATCATGGACTGCACCAGTCTGGCTGTCCTTGGCGCTGACCGCTACGGCATCTTCTATTTTCCTATCTACACCTCCATCGCCCGCATTGATGTATCCACTTTCTTAACGCGCCTGGAGGCCATTGTGGCAGTCACCTTTGCGGTGGGCAGCTTTGTCAAGATTGCCGTCTGCCTGTTGGCAGCCAGCAAGACTTTGGCCTATGCCTTGGGCTTTGACGACTATCGATTCCTGGTTACTCCTCTGGTCTTGGGCACCATACCCGGCTCGCGCTGGTTTATCGCAACGTCGATGGAAATTGAAGCCAGCGCCACCAAGACCATCTCTGCATCTACTTTCCTGTATCAGCTGGTCTTCCCGATCAGTTTCTGGATCCTGGCTGAGATTCGCATGTATCTCAGGAAGGGAAATAAAGCAGGGAAGCAGACTGATGTCTAGAATTATCTACCATGGAAGTATGCAGGGAGGCGATGGAATGGAAGCAGTCAGGCGCTATGAGGCGTGGCTTCAGGATCCATTGATTGATGAAGGCACCAAGGCTGAGCTGCGCGGCTTGGCAGGGAACAAGGAAGAGATCGAGGATCGTTTTTTTAAATGGCTCGAGTTTGGCACAGGAGGTTTGCGGGGAAGGCTGGGAGCAGGATCAAACCGGATGAATGTCTACACTGTTCGCCTGGTGACCCAGGCCCTGGCCAATTATCTGAAGGTCCAGGGCAAGGAAGGGGGAGTCGCCATTGCCCATGACTCCCGCCATATGTCCAGGGAGTTCACTGAGGCGGCAGCCGGTGTCCTGGTGGCCAACGGCATCAAGGTCTATGTGTTTCCCGATGTGGCCCCTACGCCGCTTCTGTCCTTCGCTGTCCGGCATGTTCGGGCAGCTGCGGGGATAGTGATTACCGCCAGCCACAATCCTCCGGAGTACAACGGCTATAAAGTGTACAATGAACGGGGCAACCAAATGCTGGCGGAGGAAGCGCTGAGCATCAGCTCTCAAATGGCTGAGTTGGGCCTGGACAGTGTCCTGGCGGATCCCAATCCCCAGGAAAATCTGCTCTGGAACTCCCTTGGCGACGAGGTGCTTGAAGCCTATTACCAGAAGCTGCTGGAGATCGCACCCAAAGTTGAGAATGCGGAGAATCTCCGCATCTTGTACACGCCGCTCCACGGCACAGGGGGGCGCTATGTGCCGGATATCCTGCAGCAAGCGGGATTCTCACAGGTGGCAGCGGTGCCTGAGCAGTTAGAGCCCGACGGGAACTTTCCCACAGTGAGCTTTCCCAATCCCGAGGACCCTGAGGCCTTTAAACTTGCCTTTGCCCAGGCAGGTCAAACTCCCTGTGATCTTATTATCGCCACTGATCCCGATGCGGATCGGATGGGGGTGGCTGTCCCGCAGAAGGGAAAATGGGTGCTCTTGAACGGAAATCAGGTGGGAGTGCTGCTGGCAGACTTTCTCTTGGCCCGCCTTGCCCCTGGGCAGGCGGCGCGCTCTGTGGTGGTCAAGACCATTGTCACCACCGATATGGTGCAGTCTGTAGCGGCGAAGTACGGTGCGGAAGTGAGGGAAACCCTCACCGGGTTCAAGTACATCGGCACCCTCATGGATGAGCTGCCGGCAGAGAACAGAGAATTTGTCTTTGGCTTTGAAGAAAGCTACGGCTACCTCGCGGGCACCGCGGTCAGGGACAAGGATGCCGTTTTGGCGAGCCTTTTGATCGCCCAGGTGGCAGCTTTCTACCAGGCTCAGGGCCTTACCTTGGCAGACCGTTTGGAGGAGCTCTTTGCCGAGCACGGCTGGTACTTGCAGGACCTTGTCTCCTTTACCTTTGCTACCAGCCTTGAGGCAGAGCGTTCCAGGCAGTTCATCAGCCGGTTGGAAAAGCAGCCCATTGCCTCCATAGGAGAGGAACGGGTGGTGGAAGTGCTGAACTACGGAAGCAGTTTGCGCCTGGATTTGCGTACGCAGGAGGAAAGAGCGATACGCCTTCCCAAAGAAGGAGTGCTGCAATGGATTACCGAAGCCGGGAGCAAGGTGACGTTAAGGCCTTCCGGTACCGAACCGAAAATGAAGCTGTATCTGGAAGTGAGGGCGGAAAACAGGCAGGAAGCAGAAAGAAGGCTTCTTAAGATCAAAGAAGCCTTCGACGAATTGGTCCGTTCCGGTTTAGAAGCATAGCGAGGGGTACCCTGCGGGGTACTCTTCTTATGAGGCCTGGCTGCAGGCCTGGACAAGCTCGGCGATGTCGTGAATATGGGCAATGGCCAGATCGGCCAGTTCCGGGTCAAGGTGCTTGGCCTGCACCCGCTCTTGCAGGATTGCCTTCACCTTGTCCGGGGGCATGGCTTCCCGGTAGGGCCGTGCTTCCAGCAAGGACTGGGTCATATCCGCCACTGCGATCAGGCGCGATTCCTGTTCCAGCTCCTTGGCTGAGAGGCGGAAGGGATACCCGGTTCCGTCCAGCCTCTCATGGTGGAAGGCGGCCCAGCGGGCGAGGCGTTCTGCACCGGGACCAATGCCGCTGATCAGATGATAGCTGTGGTAAGTGTGCTGCTTCATCACTGCCATCTGCTCCTTGCTCAAAGGGCCGGGGTACATGAGAATATCATCGGGGATTGCCAGTTTGCCGATGTCGTGGAGCAGGCCGGCGACGCGGATCAGGCGTACCTTGTCCTTGGGCATCAAGAGTTTCTCTGCCATAAAGCCTGCGGTTTCGGTCACACACAAAGAATGGCGGGCAGTGAAGGGCGACTTGGAGTCTACCAGCACCGCCATTAAATGTCCCAGTTCTTCCAGTTCGTCTAGGGTAAGGGTCCGTCTGAACCCCTCCAGATTGTCAGCGTAGTGGTACTGCTCATATTCCAGGTCCAGCCAGAAGCTGGGTATGCTGGCCAAGCCCTGCAGCGCATCCACTACATCCGGGCTGAAAATCTTGCCTGACTTGGAAGTGAAATAGTCTTGCAGCGAATCCACCTGGGCCAGCACATAGCGCTCTTTGCGGAGGAGGATGTCGACGCGGTCGGCAGCATGGATCACGGCAGGGATTATTTCCAGTTCGGGGGAGTAATAATCGTGGTGCTTAAGTACATTTTCGGCGTAGCTTCCGAAGGTCTGGGTATGTTTCAAGAGCTCATAGCCCTTCTTGCAGTGGGGCGACACTCTGTCGGCCTGGGGTTCTAGGTCAGCGAGGTGCAGCTGCTCCTGGTCCGTCATGATGCCTATATCGTGGAGCAGTGCGCTGATTGTAAGCTCGTTAAGATCGGCTTCGGAGAGCGACAGCATCCGGCCGAGCCCAAAGGCGATATGGGCCACCCGCTCGGCATGGGCCAGAAAAGTCAGGTTGTTCAGATCTCCCGCCCGGGAGAAACTGGCGATAGTGGATATCAAATCCGCTTCAATTGTTAACACACAAGTCACCTCGGCGTGATATTATTATGGAAAATGTAAGGAGCAATGACATGATTGACAAGCTGCGCGGCTGTTGGGAATTATTCACCGTTTTCTTCCGCATAGGTCTGTTTACCTTTGGCGGCGGCTTTGCCATGATGCCCCTGATCGAAAGGGAAGTAGTGGAGGTCCGAGGCTGGGCTAAGCAGGATGAGATCCTGGACATCTTTGCCTTGGCCCAGTCTGTCCCTGGAGCAATCGGCATCAACACCGCTGTTTTTATCGGCCGGCGCCTGTACGGTCTGGCAGGGGCCTCTGCCGCAATTGTGGGTGTCATTACCCCCTCTGTGATAATCATTCTGATCATAGCACATTTGTTTGCACAGTTTCAATCTAATTTATATGTGACTCGGGCTTTTTCCGGCGTGAAGGCGTCGGTAATTGGACTGATTGCAGCTGCCGCCCTGCGGGCTGCCCGGGGGGCAGTCCGCGACCGCTTTGGCCTGGTGATCGCAGCTGCAGCCTTTGCCCTGAGTGTGTTTAGTTCGCTTTCGGTGGTGTGGGTGATGGTGCTCGGCGGATTGAGCGGCATTTTGTACTATAGGCAGAGGGGGGCAGGCAAGTGATTCTGCTGAAATTATTCGTTACATTCTTCAAAATCGGCTTGTTTACAATCGGCGGCGGCTATGCCATGCTGGCCCTGATCAGGCAGGAAATTGTGCGCCACGGCTGGCTGACTGTCCAGGAGTTTGTGGACATAGTGGGCATCGCAGAAATGACGCCTGGCCCCATTGCCGTCAATGCAGCCACCTTTGTCGGCTACAGAACAGCCGGATTGGGAGGCGCCCTCCTTGCCACAGCCGGAGTTGCGCTGCCCTCTTTGATCAGCGTTATTGCAGTGAGCTATGTCTGGGAGAAGTACAAGACTTCTAAGACGGTGCAGAACATGTTTGCCGGTATCAGGCCGATTGTGGCGGGCCTGGTGGGAGCCGCTGCGGTGATGGTGGGCACTGCCACCTTTGAAGCCCTTGCATCGGTAAGTCACATACTCTTGACCATCGTTCTGGCGGGGGTGACCTTTTATGGCGTTGCCTTCAGGAAGTGGGATCCCATCAAGCTGATTCTGGCTTCTGCCCTGGCTGGGCTTTTGCTCTTCAGATAAAATATTTTCCTGAAATACCACGGAAGTTCTGGCATATCCAGGAACCCCGTGGTATACTATTTGTGCAGAAGTGACCGGGCGGTCACATCATGGAGGTGGTCCCATGCCTAAGCAGACGTTTTTCAACTTAGAACCGGAAAAACGGGAGGCAATCATCAAGGCCGCTGTGGAGGAGTTTGCCCAGGCGCCCTTTGAACAGGCGTCTCTGACCAAGATTGTCGAAAAGTGCGGCATCGCCAAGGGAAGCATGTATCAGTACTTCAGAGATAAACGAGACTTGTACCTTTACGTGGTGGATTTGGCCTATGAACAGAAAAGGGCCTATGTGTCCAAAGCCTTTGCCCGGGAAGGGGATATCTTTTCGGTGCTGGAGGAGTACTACTACCAGTCCTATGCCTTTGCCCGGGAGCACCCCCTCTTTCATCAGGTAACGAATAAGTTCTGGGACAACAAAGGGGGGGCGCTGCGGCTTGAACTGGAAAAGGGGCGCCTGAGCAGGGCTTCTGACTTTGCCAAGTTTCTGGACGAAGCAATGGCCCAGGGCAAGGTGAACAAGGACCTTGATCCGGAAGCGGTCTTCTTTGTCTACCATGCAGTGGGCAAAGAGCTCATCGATCACTTTGACCAGGTGCACAGCGACGGATTTTTCAAGCGAGTGCTGGACGTACTGCGTCTCGGCTTAGCTGCAAGAGAGGAGCAAGCAAAATGAAAAGACGCGTTTTATATATGGTTTTTCTGTCAGTCCTGACAGTCTTTGCAGTGAGCGGCCCCGGTTTTGCCGAGGTTTTGAATATAGCGATACCTCAGGATCCGGACAGTTTTGATCCTGTCAAGACCATCGCGGCAGCCACCGCAGAGGTGGCCTTCAATATCTATGAAGGTCTGGTGAAGGCCACCCCCGCAGGCGGGGTGGAAGGGGCGCTGGCCAGCTCCTGGACAGTCAATGAGGCAGGGACGGTGTACACCTTTCAGCTCAGGGAAGCGGTTTTCCATGACGGAACTCCGGTAACCCCCGCGGATGTGGTCTCCGCCCTGAACAGGGCCAGGGATCCCGGAGTTGCGGTCCGGGCCGGGGAGCTGAGCATGATCAAGGATGTCCGGGCGGTAGAGCGGGGCGTGGAAATTGAGCTGGCAGAGCCCAATGGGGCTTTCCTTTATGCCTTGGCAGAGGTGTATGCTTCAATTTATCCGGCCCATGCATCAGATTTAGCCCGCAGGCCGATTGGCACCGGGCCCTACTACCTGGAGGAGTGGACCCCCAATCAAAGACTCGGGCTGCGCCGCTTTGACCGGCACTGGTCCGGCGAGACACCCTATTTTGAACAGGCCAACTTTTTGATTATCCCGGATGAAAACAGCATGGTGCTCAACCTGAAGGCGGGCCGGGTCAATGTGATACCCCGCCTGGAGGCTTCTGTGCTGCACCAGGTGGAAAACGATCCGGGCATCACTGTGCTCTCCTTCCCGATGAATGTGGTGCAGGTGTTTTCGATTAACAATGCCCGGCCTCCCTTTGACGATCTGAGGGTCCGGAGGGCCCTCGCGCTGGGTGTCAACCGGGAGGAAATCCTGTTCGGGGCTGCCTGGGGGCACGGAGCTTTGCTGGACAGCGCGCTGAGCCCCAGCATGGCCGGCTTTTACAATGATCAGCTGCGTGAAGTCAATCCCTACAATCCTGAACTGGCCAAGGAACTGCTAAAAGAAGCGGGCCAGGAGAATCTCAGCTTTACGCTGACCCTGCCGGCCAACTATCCCCTCCATGTCCAGGCAGGTGAACTGGTGGCCCAGCAGTGGAAGGCCCTGGGCCTTGATGTGGAGCTGCAGATTGTGGAGTGGGGCACCTGGCTGGACAGGGTTTATACCCAGCGGGACTATGATGTGTCGGTGATCGGACTGGCCGGTCGCTTGGATCCCCACGCGATCCTGGTGCGCTATACCACCGGCAACAGCCGCAACTTCTTCAACTTCTCCAATGAGCGCTATGATGAGCTGATTGAGGAGGGACTCAGGGCCTACGGCGATGAGCGCCGCAGTATTTACCTGGAGGCTCAGGAGATTTTGGCGAAAGAACTGCCCGGTGTCTTTGTTATGGATCCGCCCCAGCTGGTGGCCATGGCCAAGGGTATTCAGGGCTTTAGAAACTACCCCACCTATGTGGTGGATGTGGCGGGTTTGTATCGTTAGTGACAAAAGGGGTTTGATGTCGGCATGCGACAGTATCTGGCGCAAAAAACTGCGGGCTTTTTGCTCACCGCAGTCCTGGTCAGTATTGTAACTTTTTTCGTGGTGCAAATCCTGCCGGGGGATCCGGCCCTCCTGATGCTGGGCACAGAGGCGACGCCTGAAGCCTACGCCCGTTTAAGGCAGGAACTGAATCTGGATCGTCCGGCCCTCGAGCGTTATTTGCGCTGGTTTTGGAATTTTCTCCAGGGAGAGTGGGGGAGATCCTGGCGCTATGCCCTCCCAGTCAGGGACCTGGCAGCCCAGTCTTTCCCCCTCTCCCTTGTCTTGGCGTCCCTGGCGGTGGGCGTTTCGCTCCTGGCGGCCGTCCCCGCGGGGATCCTGATGGCCGCACGCCCCAAGAGCTGGCCTGCCCGTTTCCTGTCTGCTTTAACGCAGGTGGGTATGGGCCTTCCCCAGTTCTGGACAGGTCTCCTGCTGATCCAGGTCTTTGCAGTAAAGTTAGGCCTGCTGCCCGCCGGAGGGAATGCATCCTGGGCGGGCTTTATCCTGCCTGTGCTGACGCTGGCTCTGCCCAGGACAGCTGTCCTGAGCCGCTTTATGCGGGTGGGCATGTCCGATGCCTTAAGGCAGGATTACATACGCACCGCCCATGCCAAGGGGCTGTCCCGCCCTGTTGTCTTTTTCAAGCATGCCCTGCGCAACGGTTCTTTGGCCGTCCTGACGGTGGCAGGACTGCAGTTTGCCCAGCTCTTGGCGGGCACCATCGTAGTTGAGCAGGTCTTTGGCCTGCCCGGTGTAGGCCAGCTCCTTCTGGCCGGCACGCTGCAGCGCGATCTGCCCCTGGTCCAGACGGTGGTGATGATTGTTGTACTCCTGATTCTCCTTTTTGATCTGGCCTTTGATTTGCTCCTCGGCCTTTTAGATCCGAGAATACGCTATGAATAGGAGATGGGCCATGAACGCTCGTAAATTGGGACTTTTATTAATAGGTTTTATCTTGGCCCTGACCATCCTGGGCTGGTTTTACACCCCCTATGATCCCAATGCCACATTTGTTTTGGAAAAGTTCACCCCTCCCGGCCGGGACCATCTATTTGGCACCGACCACTTCGGCCGCGATGTGCTGAGCCGCATTCTTGCCGGAGGGCGTATATCGCTTCTGATCGGCATTTCTGCCGTGGCCCTGGGCTCGGCGGCGGGCATATCTTTGGGCGTTGCGGCCGGCTTTCGGGGCGGGCTGTGGGACGAGGCTCTGATGCGGCTGAGCACCGCATTGCAGGCCTTTCCCAGCATTCTGCTGGCCCTGCTTCTGGCCGCGGTTTGGGAACCCGGGGTGCAGGCGGTGCTCTGGGCGGTTGCCATCGGCAACATCCCGAGCTTTCTGCGGCTCACCCGCAGTCAGGTGCTGAGCATCAAGAAAAGGCCCTATGTGGAAGCGGCCCGGGCCCTGGGGGCCCGGGACCGGCGCATTATGCTGCGCCATGTCATTCCGAACTTGGCAGATGCCCTTTGGGTCCAGTTTTCAGTGAGTCTGGCCGGAGCCATTTTAGTGGAGGCGTCCCTGAGCTATCTGGGGGTGGGAGTGCAGCCGCCGGTTCCCAGCTGGGGGCGTATGCTCCGGGAAGCGCAGCCCTACGCGTCCCTGGCCCCCTGGGTAGTACTGGTTCCCGGCTTCTTTATCGCGACTGCTGTCATCGGCTTTAACCTTCTCGGGGACGGCTGGATTTTCAGGAGGGAAGATTCGGTCAAGGGAGAATAAAGTTAAAGTAGAGGCAATGCCACTATTATTCCCAAAGGAGCTGCTGGAATGATTCGACTGCAAGGTGTCACAAAACGATATAAAGGTGCAGACCGGGATGCTGTGCACAGCCTGGATCTCGAGGTCAGGCCCGGCGAAATCTTCGGCTTTCTGGGACCTAACGGAGCAGGCAAGACAACCACCATCAAAATGATTGTGGGTCTGCTGAGACCGGATCGGGGCAAGGTGCTGATCAACGGCCATGACCTGGAACAGGATCCCATTGCCGCCAAGCACTCCATGGGCTTTGTACCGGACAAGCCGGATCTGTATCCCCGCCTGACCTGCCTGGAATACCTGAACCTGATCGGCGATGTCTACGGGGTTGACGCCCAGACCAGAAAGAAGCGCCTGGACTATTACTTAAATATGTTTCAGCTGACAGAGGCCGCGGGAGATTTGATCCAAAGCTTTTCCCGGGGCATGCAGCAGAAGGTGGCGCTGACAGGGGCGCTGCTCCATGCACCCGCCCTGTTTATCCTGGATGAGCCCATGGTGGGGCTGGATCCGAAGTCGTCCCACCAGTTCAAGGAAATCATGCGTGAGCATGTCAAGCAGGGCAATACCGTCTTCTTTTCCACCCATGTGCTGGAGGTGGCTGAGCAGCTTTGCCACAGGGTCGGCATCATCAACCAGGGCGAGCTCATCGCCTGCGGAACCATGGATGAACTGCGCTCCCAGGCCGGCCACGAAGGTTCGAGCCTGGAGAGGCTCTTCCTAGAACTGACGGATGAGGGTGGTTCTGATGAGAAATAGAGTGTGGAGCCTTTATCTGGCGCTGCTTAATGTAAACTACGGGTGGTCTGCCGCCAGGTACTATTACATCAAAAAGCGGCAGCGCATCTGGGAGCCCATTGTCATCGGGGCCTCTCTAGCTCCGGCGGCCGGCTTTGCGGTGTGGCTGTCCTGGCTGATGACTGAACAGCTGTACCTGGGTGGCCTGGCCTTTGGACAGCCGCATCTGCCCTTGGTTGCAGGCACTCTGGCCATTGCGGTCCTCAGCCTCTTTTTTGGTTTTTTCTACGTCCTGTCCGCCTTTTACTTCAGCAATGACCTGCCGGTCCTATTGCCCTTGCCGCTCCGTTCCGGGGAAATCCTCCTGGCTAAGCTCGGTGTGGTGCTAACAGGACAGTATGTGCTGAACGCCTTTGTGCTTCTGCCCATGGGGATCCGCTACGGCATGCTCTCCGGCGGCGGTCTGGGCTATATTATCAGCGCCATTGTGTCATTCTTGGTCCTGCCTCTGATCTCGCTGGTTATCGCCGGGGTGCTGACTGTTTTGTTAATGCGATTTGTGAACCTAAGCCGTTATAAAGATCAGCTGACCTGGATCGGCGGCATCGGCCTCTTGGTTCTGGTCTTCGGTTTTACTTTCTGGCTGCAGAACAGTGTCGGAACGGATGATCCGCTGGTGCTGATGGAACAGCTGATGACCCGGGCCGACGGCCTGGTCAAAGAGGTGGGCAATATCTTTCCCCCAAGCGTCTGGGCGGCCCAGGCCATGGCCTATACACCCAAGGCTGAAGGGTGGCTCAACCTGCTTTACATGCTCCTCGCCGGCGCAGTGTCCCTGGGAGCTTTGTACCTGCTGGGGGAGAAGGTGTTCCTCCAGGGGGTGCTGGCTGGTTTGGAAGGGACCCGGGGCGGCGCCAGGAGGAAGAAGGCAGGCAGGGAACTGGAAGTCAGGGGGGCCTTTTGGACCCTGGTCAGCACGGAGCGGAAGCTGTTTGTGCGGGATCCCAATTTTGCCCTAAACGGCCTGGTGGGATATGTATTGGTGCCGGTGATGGCGCTGCTGCCTGCCTTCGGCAAGAATTTGGGCGACAATCCCTTTGATATGCTGGCTTTAGACCAGCTGGACCCGCTCTTGGTCATCGGGGGAGTGGCCCTGTTTTTCCTGGTGATGAGCGGGCTGTCTTTGATTCCGTCTACCACCTTTTCCCGGGAAGGGCGCTATCTGTGGATCATGCGCAGCCTGCCCCTGTCCCTGGGGCAGATTATCGGCAGCCGGGTGGCGGCCTCTCAGATCATCAACACAGTCGGCTGCGTGCTGGGTACCCTGCCCATCGCTTATTTTGCCGGATGGGGGCCCCTGGAAGTGCTGCTTGGAGCCCTCCTCGGCATTCCTTTAGCCGCGGCGGCCGCGCTGCTTTTGACGCTGCTGGATCTGAGCCGTCCTATGCTGGACTGGGTGAACCCCATCAGGGCTGTCAAATCGAACTTCAATGCCATCATTGGCGCTTTCGGCACCTTTGGGCTGGCGTTTCTGCTGGGAGCACTGTTTTACTTCAACGGGAAGACAGGCACTCTCTGGCTGATTCCCCTGGAACTGCTGCTTGCTGCAGCGCTTCTGGCCGGACTGGCCCAGTATCTCACCAGGCGCTGGGCGCCAAAGCTTTGGGCCCGTCTGTAGGAGGTTGGTCATGGAGTTTTTAGAACTGCCGATTGTGCGTGATATTCTGATTCTCATCCTTGCCCTGGCGGTGAGCGCCATAGCCCATCGCATCGTGCGA
>JAAYSR010000172.1 GCA_012518325.1 Bacillota bacterium | reverse complement strand
TCATCGGGTTCTCGGGCTGTGATTAGGCAGCAGCTGTTTTGGTGCAGACGAACCAGACGGTTGGGTTTGCCCTTTTGAGCGCCGCTTTTCCGCACTCCAGTGAACACTCTCCATTCTGAAAAAATCTGCTCCTGCTCCTCAGGATCGCACCAAAAAGCAACTTGAGATGCAGGTGAGAGTTTGTGGCTTTTCAACAGTTTTTCCCGTTCCAGCATGCGCTGACGCTCGGCTTCCTCCCTCGCCCTTTGTTTTTCCAGCTCCGCTTCTTCCTTATGGCGCTCCCGCTCAACTTCCTTTTTGAGCACCTCGATTTTCTTGGCGATCATGGGGTCAGCCAAAGTCAGATATGTCCCGAATACATCAGGAAACACGAATTTCTTAACCCCTGCAGGAAAACGCACTTCCACATATTCCTCGTTAAAGGCGACAACACTTCCCGTGCCAAAACTCCTGTGTGTTACCTGTTCATTCATCAAATCCATTATGGACCTCCATCTATTCTCTAAATGCGCGGTGGTATTGACCTTTCTATATTTAGGATAACACAAGTGATGAAAAAGTGCAAATTGGGTATTGACATTGGTCCTTTGTCCAGTGTAGAATATTTATTTACATATCATATTTTATCTCTTACAACTTTGTATTTCCCCTGCACGATAGCCCCCTGCTACTAGTACCTCAGCTCCCTTCCCCTCATATGCTATAGCGCAAGCTACTACAATAGGGAGGGAGTGTTTATTGATGTTTGGCCATCAACCGCGCATACCCAAGCATTGTCCCATAGATTTTCAAGGCAGATACACCGTTGTTTCCGGCGATTCAATGTTTACCATTGCCCGGCGCTTTGGAGTATCCCTTGATGCCTTAATCGCTGCGAATCCTCACATCAAAAACCCAAACGTCATTTTCCCCGGGGATGTCTTGTGCGTACCGAAAAAGGCGCCGCCACCTCCTCCGCCGCCGCCTCCACCACCGCCACCGCCGCCTGAGAGAGTGTGTCCATGTCCGTTTACCCTAAACGACTTCCTCAATCGCGCTGTCGAGGTAATCACCCCCTGCGGCACTGCCGATGGCAGACTGGTCTTTGTCGGCGATGATGCCATCGTCCTGCAGGATCATAAAACCACCTCCGTGGTCCCCTGCTGCCAGATTTGCTTTGTTCGTATCCTCAGACCAAGGGGGGATCAATGATGAGGCGTGACTGCTGCCAGTGTCCGGAAGGTCTAGCCATGTTCCTTGATCGCAGGGTTCTGGTGTCGACAAAGTGCGGAGAGATCAAGGGAATACTGCGGGCATTTGGAGAGACTTTCCTGGAAGTGGAAGAAGAAGGCCCGAAATTTGAGTTAACCGTTATTCCCTGCGGGCAAGTCTGTTTTATCCGATCCTTCGACTAAGCCCGGCAACAAACAACAGAGGCTGAACGCAGATTTTTCCGCGTTCAGCCTCTGTTTGCTTATAACTGGGTGCCACAGTGTGGACAGTAATGAAAAGAAGGATGCAGGGCCTGTCGGCAGTGGGGGCAGAGGGTGGCAGCTCCCTGGGGACCCGTGCAGTCAATGTGCTCTCTTGTGATTTTCACCAACTCACCAGCCTCGATTCTTGCGCCTAGTTCACTGTCGAGGGCGCAGCGACTGCGGCAGCAGCGGGTCTGAATGAAGTACCGCTTATTCCACTTCCACAAGGGGATAAAAAAGATATGAAAGTAGTCGTACACCTGGATTACATCGAAGCGGTCATAGGTTTCACAGAGCGGACAGATGACACCCGCCTCTGTCCTCAAAGTTTTCATTTTGCTCTGTACACCAAAAATCCCAATGAAGAACATAGCTATCCTCCATGCCTGGTTAACTGGCTCCCAAACCCAGTACAGTCTCCTACTTCCGCGGTTTGCGCGTCCGCCTTGGCCGACGCTGATGGGAGCTTGCGCGCTGGTTTTTCGGCCTGCGTGGTACATGATTGTCCTCTGTAATCTGTACCCTGGCAGTATTGGGTTCCTTTGTGAGCAGTTTCAGCGCCGCTGCAAGCAAGGTTACAGAGTCCTGGTGTTCCAAGAGACTTTCGGCCATACTCTTATAGGCCGCAAGTATCGGTTCTTCAGAAGCTTTGAGTACCCGTTCTGCTGTCACTTGCTGCTGTCCCATTAAGGCATCGGTCAGCGTCGGTACAGGATGCCGAATGATACTGCGCTTTGTCAGATCTTCAATAATCCGCAGGTGATCACGCTCACGATGTGTGATAAAGGTGATGGCGACGCCCTTGCGCCCGGCACGCCCTGTGCGGCCAATCCGATGCACATAGCTTTCCGGATCCTGAGGAATGTCATAGTTGTAGACATGGCTGACCGTCTCAATATCGAGCCCACGGGCTGCGACATCTGTTGCCACCAGAACATCAATGGCTCCGGAGCGAAACTGACCCATTACAGCATTTCTCTGGTTTTGATTGAGATCGCCATGAAGCGCACCGCTTGAATAACCCCGCAGAGCTAAAGCCTGGTTGATTTCATCAACTCGTTTCTTCGTTCGGCCAAAGACGATTGCGGCCTCAGGCGAGTGCAGATCTAGGAGATTACAGAGAACGTCGAATTTTTTTCGTTCGGGAAGTTCAATGTAATGTTGTTCTGTGCTGGGTACAGTAATGTTCCGCGGTGTCGCCTGAATCATGATCGGATTATGCATGAACCGGCCGGCGATCGCCTCCACCGCTCTGGTGATGGAGGCTGAAAACAACAAGGTCTGCCGTTCTTTGGGGATATCGCTCAGGATGAACTTGATATCATCCACAAACCCCATGTTGAGCATTTCGTCGGCTTCATCCAACACTACCGCAGCGATGTTCTGAAGGCGAATTGTCCTTCTGCGCATATGATCCATCAATCGTCCGGGTGTACCCACCACTATCTGCGGCCCCTTCTTAAGAAGCTTGATCTGCCTTGCCATATCTTGCCCGCCATAAATAGGCAGGGTATGTACCTGCCGATACTCTCCAATTTTGTTCAGTTCCTCTGCCACCTGAATTGCCAGTTCTCGAGTTGGCACCAAAACTAAGCCCTGGATATGACTGCTTTCAGGCGTAATCCGCTCAATCATGGGCAATCCGAAGGCAGCCGTTTTTCCAGTACCTGTAGGTGCTTGACCGATCACATCGGCACCAGAAAGGGCTGCAGGGATTGCCTCTTTTTGAATGGGGGTAGGCTCCTCGAAGCCAAGTTTGCTAATGGCCTGCAGTGTTTCCGTGCTGAGGCCCAGTTGCTTAAATGCTGACATTGTGATGATTCCTCTTCTCGTAAATGATGTTGACCTATTATAGTCGTGCCCATAACCAAACAAGTAATGAACCCTTGGCACAGACAAAACAAGAGGAACATCACCACGACCATCATATCACACAATGGACATTGGCGATGGAGATATTTGTTAATGTTTGCGCGATCCTGCAGGTGCTGGTTTAGGAAAAGCCCAAAAAAGAGAGACTGAACGAAGCGGGTTTTCAATCTGCTCCGAACAGTCTCTGGCAGGGATTGAATCTAGGTACCAAAACGTTTGCTTTGCACGAAATGAACCGTGAGTGAATGTTGCTTCTGGCAACAACACCGTACCGACCAATCCCTTGCTAGTATCGTAACCAGATTTCGCCCCTTTATTCTGCCAATTTTTCCCTGCGCGCGAGAATCAACGCGATCTGGAAGACGATCATCCGCTCATCTGGATGATCGCCTCAAAGGCACTGATAGATATGGGCAAGGTGTTCGTGTCAGGAAAGTCAGAAGCATCAGCTTACTTCTTCTTTATCCAAGGGAACCTCATTGATGCGGATGATTGTTTCCAAAACCCGTCTCGCATTTGTCTTAGAAACAGTCACAGACAGATTCTGGAACTCGAACTGATCCCCTTCCTGCGGCACACGGCCTAACTCCTCGATGGCCCAGCCGCCGACGGTTGTGGCATCGACGTCATCATCTTCAATGTC